>DATBWB010000184.1 GCA_036514995.1 Candidatus Acidiferrales bacterium | reverse complement strand
GCGGCTCAGGTTTGAAGAGCGACGCGTGGCCGCCAAAGAGACGCGCCTCAAGGGCAAGACGTTTGTCTTTACCGGCACCCTCGCCCGGCATGAACGGGCCGAGGCCGAGCGGTTGGTGATGCAATCAGGCGGCAAAGTTTCGAGCTCAGTAAGCAAAAAGACCGACTACGTCGTTGTCGGCACCGACCCGGGTTCCAAGTACGACAAGGCAAAATCCCTCGGTGTCACTATCCTGGACGAATCCCAATTCGAGAAGCTAGTTGGCAAGTAGAGCGGTGGATTTTCTGCAAGGTTCCTCGGCCGCCTCTCGATCTTCTGCGGCTTCGTTGTGAACTTTTGGTTTGGCGCCGCCTGACGCTGCGACACGGGGTCAGTGCCTGCGGGACGAGTTCCGCCCACGTACGAAGAGTGTAGTGAGGCGGAGTCACAATGTTCGAGCACTGGGTCTGTCAACTTCAAGTACCAAGTGATTGAGCGACGGAAGGTCGATCACCATAGCACGCCGCAGTCCAGCAGAAGCGACATTGAAGTGATTGCCCTCACGCCCGAAGCTGTGGTGGATGTGCCCGTGGATGTGCCCCAGGACAGGCCGGCGGTCGAGCAGCGCGGCCAGCGAATGGCTGCCAACGTGCTCGTCGGCATAGACGCGGTCGAGTTCTCCGTAGGCAGGTGAGTGCGTCACAAAGAGGGTGTGCTCGTCAAGCAGCGGCTCCAACAATCCAAGGTCTTTTTCAATCTCACTCTCCGATTTCACGAAAATTGTGCCCACAAACGGTGGAGTGTACTGGTAACCCACAAAGCTGTAACTGCCGCAGGTCAACCGTCTGCCGTGAAGCGGCTTGATCTGTTCGTCCTCGTAGTCCAGGGCGACATTATCGTCGTTGCCCATGAGGTAGAAAACAGGCACGGCTACCCCTCTTAGCAAGGGAATGATCTGGCGTGCCTGCTCGCGTTGTCCGTCCTCCCAGTCACCGGCGAATAGATCTCCGGCCAGCACAAGCAAGTCGGCCCGGTGCTCTTCGACCAATCCAACCAGCCACTCGTAGACGCTCACAACACCGTGAATGTCTGCTGTCGCCAACACGCGCACAAGCAACCTCACCGCCGTTCCAGCCACAACTGAGAGGGACCTGACCGGTTGCTGAAAAAGTCGGCGAATCTGTGATTCTCAGGAGTCCCGAAGCGTCGGGACGAGGAAGAATCTCATAAGTTGCTAATTCTAAGAAACGAAATTCCTTGTGCCGAGGTTTTGGCACTCAGCATGGCAGCGAATAAGACCTTTTCCACACCTCGCTAGAACCCGACCTTGCGCCCCTTGTTTTGCTCGTCGAGCCATCTCTTCAGCGGCGCAAAGTAGTCGAGGATGGCCGTAGCGTCCATGCGCTTTTCTCCGGTCAGCGCCTCGAGCGCTTCGGGCCATGGACGGCTCATGCCCATGTCGAGCATCTTTTTGAGCTTCGCGCCGCCGGCCTTGTTGTTGTAGATCGAGCAGCGGTGCAGGGGACCGGTGTAGCCCGCCTCGCGACACAGCTCCCGGTGAAACTGGAATTGCAGGATGGTAGCGAGGAAGTAGCGCGTGTAGGGCACGTTCGCCGGGACGTGGTATTTGGCTCCCGGGTCGAAATCCGCCTCGCTGCGCGGCACGGGCGGGGCGACGCCCTGATATTTTCCGACCAAGTCCCACCAGGCCTTGTTGTACTCGGCGGGCCGGATCTCCCCGGAGAAGACTTTTGAGCGCCATTGATCCACCAGCAGGCCGAAGGGGAGGAAGGCCGCTTTCTCCAGGGCCATCTTCATCAGCAGCCCCAGGTCGCCGCTCGGCTCCGGCACTTTTTCCAGCATACCGATCTCTTTCAAATACTCGGGGGTGACGGACAGGGCGATGGTATCGCCCACCGCCTCGTGGAAACCGTCGTTGGCGCTATCGCGGAACAAGGGCGGCAGGTGGCGGTAGGCGCGCTGGTAAAAGTTGTGTCCCAGCTCGTGATGGATAGTGGAGAAATCTTCGCCGGTGATCTGGATGCACATTTTGAGCCGCAGGTCCAGGTCGGCATCCACGTCCCAGGCGCTGGCGTGGCAGACGACCTCCCGGTCGGCAGGCTTGGTAAAGAGCGAGCGTTCCCAGAACGTCTTCGGCAGCGGTTCGAACCCGAGCGAAAGGAAGAAGCGCTCGCCGGAGCGCACCATCTCTCGCTCTTCCACCTTTTTCGCTTTCAGCAGTTCAGTGAGGTCGAACCCGGGATCACCGTTCTCGGGGGCGACCAGCGGGTAGATGTTGATCCAGCTCTGGCTCCACATATTTCCGAGCAGGTGGGCAGGGATCAGCCCGTCTTCCGGAACCAGCTCCTTGCCGTATTTCTTTGCGAGCGAAGCGCGCACGTGCGCGTGCAGGGCTTCATAGAGCGGCCGCACCTGCTGCCAGAGCCGCTCGACCTCCGCCCGGAACGCTTCCGGCGGCATGTCGTATTTCGACCGCCACATCGCGCCCACGTCGGCGAAGCCCAACTCGCGCGCCCCCTTGTTCGACAGTTCCACGAAGCGCTCGTAGCGCGGGCGCATGGGCGGCGAGATGGTTCGCCAACCCCGCCAGACCTTGAGCAGTTCGTTCGGGTCGCGGCTGGTCGCCAGGATGCGTTCCAACTTGTTCAGGTCGAGACATGGGCCCTTCTCGCCCTCCGGACAATACTTCCCCTTGCCATAGACGCTCGGCAGCCACACGCCGAGCTCGGCCAGTTCCTTCTGCTCGGCCGGGTTACGGGGCGCGGGCGCGGTCAGTGAGAGCCGGAGCAGTTTCAACTTCCGCGCTACGTCCTCGGGAAGCTTTATTCCCTCGAACCGCTTGGCGGCGGTGGCGAGCTCGGTCGTGGCGGCGATCACTTCCTTCTGAGCTTCGGCGGCGATCTGCTCGGTGTCGTCAGTGATGTAGGTGCTCTGCACCCAGGAAACGCGCTCCGCTTTGATGGAAAGCTCGAGGAGGCGCTTCTCCGCCTGTTCGATGAAGACCCGCGCCTCGGCAACCGTCGGCTTCATAACCGGTGGCTTAGTCCGCGTGCCC
>DATBWB010000183.1 GCA_036514995.1 Candidatus Acidiferrales bacterium | reverse complement strand
AATCGCTTCGAGGTCGCCGGCGGTGAGCGTCTTCCGGATCAAGGCCTATGGTTCCACGCTGTCGAGGACGCAGATGTCTTTCAGGTTGCGGTATTTCTCGCCGAAGTCGAGGCCGTAGCCCACCACAAAGGCATTGGGAATCTCAAAGCCGATGTAGTCGGCTTTCACTTCCTTGATGCGCCGGGAGGGTTTGTCGAGGAGCGCGGCGACCTTGAGCACTTTGGGCCTCCTCGCTTGCAGCAGCCGCAAAAGGTAGTTGAGCGTCAGGCCGGTGTCCAGGATGTCTTCTACCAGGATGACGTTGAGCCCCTCGATGGTGGAATCCAAATCCTTGGTCAGGCGAACCTCGCCGGTTGGCCGCGTGCCGTCGCCGTAACTGGAGGTGCCAATGAAATCCACGGAAACTTCCACCTTCAGATTGCGCAGCAAATCGGCCAGAAACACAAAGGCACCCTTCAAAATGGCGATCATGTGGATGCGCTCGCCCTCAAAGTCGCGGTTGATTTGGTCGGCCATCTCCCGGACCTTCTTCTGGATCTCCGAGTGGCGCAGGAAGACGCGAACATTTTTCTTTTTCCGGGGCGACATGCGCGACCAAGCCCTCCGGCGGGTAACTTGAACTGGGAGATTAATGTAGCCTAGTTTGCTCCGGGTGACAAGTTTTGTCAGGCCCGCCCCAATCAGCACGATTTTGCGCCGGTGGTGGTTGCAGCCGGTACGGCCATACCGGTACGCGGCACAAAACCCTTGACTTTGCTGGCGCCTCAACATACAAAAGTCCTGACCGTTTTTCGAGAGGAGCGCCCGGGCGTGAGGGAGTTAAGTTCACCGGGTAGGTAGCTGCCTTATCATCATCAAAAACCGAACCGCAGGCTTGAGCTCCGGATGTCTCGATGGGCACCAGTGATTTGCGAGGAGGCTTCCATGCGTAAGGCCGCTCTCTATTTCGTGCTGTTTCTCCTTGTTTTTGTTTCTCACCTGACGATTCCAGTGTTTTTGTCCGCCCAGGCACTAGGGTCTTCAGGTATCGAAGGGACCGTCATGGACTCTTCGGGCGCCGTGATCCCTGGGGCGACCGTTACGATCCGCAACGTCGCCACCGGCGCCTCCCGCACCGTCACCGCCGACTCGGGCGGTCGCTACCGGATCGTTCTTCTCCAACCCGGAGACTACGAGGTTGTCGGGGAGTACTCTGGCTTCGCAACAGTGAAGAGGTTAGGAGTCCGCTTGGAGGTAGGATCTACAGCTACTGTTGACCTTGAACTTCCGGTTGCAGCCGCGGCCGAAACCATCACGGTAACCGAGGCAGCTCCCGTAACCGAGCCGGAGCGCACCGAGGTGACCGACATCGTAAGCGCTCGAGCAGTGGAAAATTTACCTATCAATGGCCGTCGGTGGGATAACTTTGCCTTGCTGACGCCGGGTGTCTCGCCCGATGGAACTTTTGGACTCGTAAGCTATCGGGGAATCGCGGGACTTTACAACAATAATCAGGTGGACGGTGCGGACAACAACCAAGCATTTTTCTCCGAGGCGCGCGGGCGCACCCGTGTCGTCTATACGATCAGCCAGTCTTCGATCCGGGAATTTCAGGTAGGGTTGAGTAACTTTTCCGCTGAGTTTGGCCGGGCGGCCGGCGGCACGATCAATGCCGTGACGAAGTCGGGAACGAACGAATTTCACGGACAAGCATTTTATTTCCTGCGCGACGACATCTGGAATGCCCAAGAACCGTTCACGCCATTCAAGCCCGAGGAGCGGCGCCAACAGTTTGGGTTCTCTTTCGGCGCGCCCATTGTTAAGGATAGGCTTTTCTTCTTCGGTACCTATGACCAGCAGATCCGCAGCTTTCCCTATTTCGTCCGGCCCAGCAGCGCCGCATTTCTGAATGTGCGGACGGACACCTGCTCGACTTCGCTACCGAGCTCCACTGTTCCAGTGGTTCCGGGGTGTACAGCAACGATCGCTTTCTTTGATTCGCTCCAAACCTTTGTGCCTCGCAAAGCTCACAATAATGTTGCATTCGGAAAGTTCGATTGGGTGATCAACAACAACCATACCTTAATCGCGCAATACAACTGGCACCGGTGGAGATCCCCGAATGGCATCCGGACTGCCCCAATCCAGACCGCCGCCGGCAGTGACAACGGCTTTGACGGAGTAAAGACGGATTTCCTCAATTTCCGCCTCAATTCAGTGCTCAGCTCCAGCGTCGTCAACGAGGCGCGCTTCCAGTTTGGGCGCGACTTTGAATTCCAGCGGCCGAATGTTACTGACCCGGGAACTAGCGTGAGCGGGGGTATCAGCTTCGGGATGCCAAACTTTCTGCCCCGCCCTGCCTTCCCAAACGAGAAAATCTTCCAATGGGTAGACAACATCTCCTGGATTCGAGGCCGGCACAGCTTCAAGTTCGGCTTGGATATCTATTACGTACGCGAGTTGCAAATCAACCTCTTTCAGGGCGGAGGCGTGTACAGCTATGCGAGCCTAGCGGACGTAGCGAAGGATTGCCCGCCCGGCGCAACGGGTTGTGTTCCGCTGGTGGAGACGGGCACCCGAGCCAACTTCACAGGTCGTCACGGAAGTTTCAGCCAATCCTTTGACCTCCGCGAGCTGGGCGGCCGCGTCTTCTTTACGACGACCGATTACAACTTCTACCTCCAAGACACGTTCCGTGTCCTTCCCAACCTGACGCTAAACTACGGTGTGCGGTACGAGTTCACCAGGCTGCCGCCGCCCGAGCCGACGACAACCGTCGATCCGCTGACCGGAACGGAGACAACCGCCGCCGGTAATCCGGCATTCCCCGAGACCACCCGCTTTAACCAGGACTCGAACAATGTCGGCCCGCGCTTCGGTTTCTCTTGGGATCCTTGGAACAACCACCGGTTCATTGTGCGGGGTGGCTACGGGCTCTACTACGGGCGAACCTCAAACAGCTTTATCTCCACGGCTCTTACTGACAACCAGCGCGTATTTATCACGTTCGGGTTCAGCCCTGGGGATGCGGCGGCCCCGACTTACCCCAACGTCCTGCCCGCGCCTCCCGTGCGGACTTTCGCCGCGCCGGATGTGCTTCAATTCTCCCGGGACTACGTGCGGCCGCTCATCCATATGAGCGAACTGGCCCTCGAATACGGCCTCTCGCCGAACATGACGGTCTCAGCCACGTACCTGTGGAGCCGCGGACAACGGTTGCCCATCACGCGGGATATCAATTTCAGCCCGCCGACCGAGCAGGTGACCTACATCCTAGGCGGCGAAACCTTTGGGCCCTTCCCATTCTTTACTGGACCCCGCCCACGGACAGACGTGCGGCGCCTCCTCCAAAACGAGAGCATCGTGAACACGCAGTATCACGCCGTGGTCCTAAAGGTGGCACGCCGGGTTAGCGGGGGTTTGGCCTTCAACGCTCACCTGACCATTGCGAAGGCGCTCGACGACGGTCAACAGCGAAATACGTTCCTCAACCGCTTCGCGCAACTACTAGACGGCACCAACAAGCGGGCCGAATATGCTCTTTCCGATTTAGACATCCGCAAGCAGTTCGTCGCCTACTTCACCTGGGAACCGCCCTTCCGGAAGATTGAGAACAAAGGGCTGCGAGCGATTCTGAACGGTTTCGAGTGGAGCGGGATCGTCACCCTGCGCGATGGCCGACCCATCGATCAGGACGTAACTGGTTTCACGAGCAGTTCCCGGACTCGGGCGATGGAAACCTTCGGACCCAATGGTTACGGCGGCACTTCGCGACCGCCTTTCCAGTCCCGAAACGGCTTCACGGGGCCCGGTCTGGCCACGGTGGACTTGCGCACTACGCGCGAATTCCGGGTCACCGAAGCCAAGAAAGTGGTGTTTGTCTGGGAAGCCTTCAACCTGTTCAACCGCACAAACTTCGCCGGTGTTGATGACGATCTGCTTCGCATTTCGAACTCTGGCTGTCGCACGTCCACTGGAACCCTGGGAAATTGCTCTGCCGGCCAGATGCGCGAAGTGGAGCTAAGTCCCCTCACCAGCTTTGGTGTACCGTTCAGCGCTAGCACCACGCTCTGGGGACCGCGCGAATTCCAGATGGCCATCAAGTTCATCTGGTAGGGCTTTTGCTCAAATTCGGGCAGCGAGCATCCCTCGCTGCTCGATTGTTTCTTGATCGTTTCCCGGCGCTCGAAACCAAGCAGGTTGGTACGAAGGCAGATGCTATTTTTGGTTTGCTATCTACACTCAGCTCCCATCTCATTCCCGCGGCTCACAAAAACCCTTGACTTTGCTGTCATCTCAACATACAAAAGTCTCGACCGTTTTCGGGGCGGAGTGTCCGGCGGAAGCAGGATGTGGGTGGGCCGGGCAAGCGACTCCTTACATCTTATCTGGAATTGAATCGCAAGTTGAAGCTCGAAAGATGCCCCGGGGCACTCATGCTTTGTGAGGAGGCTTCCATGAATAAGGCGGCGTTTTACTCCGCGTTGGTACTGCTTGTCTTTGCTTCTCACCTCACGATGCCGACAGATTTACGCGCGCAGGCTCAGGCGAGCACCGGTCAGATTGTCGGGACGGTTACCGATGCATCCGGAGGAGTTATCCCCGGCGCCAAGGTGACGATCGCAAACGTGGACACGGGATTGAAGCGCGAACTGACGACAAACGATGCGGGGCAATATCGCGCCGTCTTACTGCCCACTGGCCGCTACGAAGTCAGCGTCGAGGCAGGTGGGTTCGCTACCGCCAAACAGCGCGACATCATCCTGAACGTCGGCAGCGTGGTGCAGGCGAACTTTACGATGCAAGTGGGTGCTGTTGCCCAAACCATCGAAGTGACTGCGGGGGGACTCGAGAGCATTCGCTCCGAGACGGGGACCATGGTGAACATAACCGCCATCGAGCACCTGCCCATTAACGGCCGGCGCTTTCATGATTTCATCACAGCGAATCCCACCGTACTGGTGGAGCCGCAACGCAACCAGATCTCCCTGTCCGGGCAGCGCGGCATCAACAGTAGTATCAACATCGATGGCGCCGATCACAACGAGCCTTTCTTTGGTGGGATTCGCGGCGGAGAACGCTCCACCCAGGCATTCGTCATACCGCAAGAATCTATTGCCGAATTCCAGGTCACCAAGCAGGGT
>DATBWB010000182.1 GCA_036514995.1 Candidatus Acidiferrales bacterium | reverse complement strand
CCGCCCCGATGGAATCGGGGCCCGTGTCCAGCAAGTGACGGTCTTTGAGACGGAGGCGACAACAGCCACCTATAGCGAATAGCTTTCGCGTGTCTCAAACCTGTCCGGGTCTGCGGGGCCGCCTCTTTGACAAACGGTTGGGAGCAGAGGTTCCCGGTTGCGGCCTGCTCTTCTTCAGACCCGCCGGGGCTCGCCGTGAACGGGGGTTCTTCGCCGGCTCTTTCCGTGGAGATACCTGTGGTAGCTCCGCTATCCGTACAAGTAAGATCGTGCGGCGTGGCATCGAGTTGGTGTCGCCCCTGCATCTTATAGGGGTGTGGCAGGAGAATGGCGACGCGGCCGGCGGCATCGGCTCCCCGGGAGGGGCGGGGGTGCGGCGTTGGCTCGCGCCGCAGCGCCAAATCTTTTTTTTTGCGCCAGAATTTATGCCCGGTAGCCGAGGGCAAGCCCGCCGAGAACAGGGCGGACCAGGGAGGCAATCATGAAATGGCAAGGGAGTTGGCGAACCGGCCTTGGACTTCTCCTCGCGCTTATGGTGCTAGCCGGTCTCGCTTCCGCGCAGTTCATGGCGCGGCTGGAAGGCAAGTGCACGGATGAAAATGGCAAGCCTTATGTCGGCGCCACCGTCGAGATAGACCGCGAGGACATCAAGTCGCACAACGAAGTGAAGACTGACAAGCGCGGCGACTATCTTTACGCCGGCTTGCAGCCGGGGAAGTACACCATCACCCTGAAATTCGAGGGAAGGACCGTCTTCGCCTTCCGCGGCATCACCCTGCGTCCAGGCGATCAGCAGGTGGTGGACTTCGACATGAAGAAAGAAGTAGCCGCCAATCCTGCGGCCATCAAGGCGAAGAAGGAGCAAGAAGAGGCGGCCAAGAAATATGACGAATTGAAGCAGCACTTTGATGCCGGGTCGGCAGCGTTGCAGCAGGAAAACTATGCCGAAGCGATCACGGAATTGCAGTTGGCGGCGACGATGGATCCGTCTCAGGATGTCATCTTTGCCAGGCTGGGTGACGCTTATGCCGGCAACAAGCAACTCAATGAAGCGGTGGATGCCTATCAGAAGGCGCTCGTCCTGCGGCCCGAGATCGCTGGCTATCACAACAACCTGGGCAATGCCCTCGCCAAGGCGGGCAAGGGGCCGGAAGCGCTGGAAGAATTTCGCAAGGCAGCCGAGATGGAACCGACCCAGGCGGGAATGTACTGGCGCAACGCCGGCATCGTCCTCTACAACGCGGGTAAGACGAATGAAGCGATTGAACCGCTCCAGAAGGCGATCGCGGCTGACGCCAACGACGCTTTGGCCTACTATCTCCTCGGCATCTGCTTGCTGGGCAAGGTCGAGCAGAAAACCGAGGGCGGCATGATGAAAATGATCCCCGCGCCGGGGACAATCGAGACGTTCCAAAAGTACCTCCAACTGGATCCCAACGGCTCGCACGCCGCTGAAGTCAAAGCCATCCTCGACCAACTGGGAGCGACCGTCCAAACCGAATTCAAGAGAGAAACCAAGAAGAAAAAGCCGTAGCTCGGAAGGGCGAAACGGGAGCGAGCAACGCCGAACCCGGCTGGTCAGCTCGCCCCGATTCCATCGGGGCGAGTGAGCACGGCCGGCGATCAACCCGGTGGCCTGGCCCGGCCCGGTCCTTATTCTTCTTGAGCCCTCGGCTGCGACTTCTCCGGCGCCCGGACCAAGGATTGACTGTGAGACTCTCCAGGAAGAGGTTGATTTCGGCCGGTTTTCTTTCTGTTGGCTTCGCGCTCCTCAGCTCGATCGCGGCCTGCGCCTCAGCCAAGAATGTATCCCTCAAAGCCGGTGAGGAAAGCATCAGAGGGCTCTACTGGGCACCGCCGACCAGTGCCAAGGCTGCGCCGGGGATCATCCTTCTTCACATGCTCAGCCGGCGAAAAGAGGACTGGAGGGCGTTCGGTGACTTTCTTCAGAAGAACGGCTACGCAGCGATCGCCATAGACCTCCGCGACCGGGGCGATGGAGGTCGAGACAAGCTCATTGCCGATGCCCGGGCGGCCTATGATTTTCTTCGTTCGCAAAAGGAAGTGGACGCTTCGCGAGTGGCTGCCATCGGCGGCAGCATGGGCGCGAACGGAGCCCTCTGGTTCGGCGCCATTGAGCCGGCGATCAAAGCGGTGGTGCTGCTCTCGCCGGGTCTCAACTATTATGGGGTGACCTCGGAAGATGCCATGACACGTTTGGGCGCCCGTCCGGTTCTTCTGGTGGCAAGCGAGGACGACGGCTATAGCGCGGTGACGGTTCGCCGGCTGGCGCAGCTCGCCAAGGGTCCGCACCCGGTCAAGGTCTTTGACAACGCTGGCCACGGCACCGAGATGCTGGGCGCGGGGCTCGAGCAGTTGATTCTGCAGTTCTTGCAACAGAATCTGTAGCCGGGCCCTGACGTTCCCGACGGGCCGCCAGTTGCCATTTGGCATCCTCTGACCCATCCGGCTTCCACTTGGCCGTTGGCCGGAGCGGCGGGTGCCGGCCGCCTGGAACGCCAGCCGGCCGGGCAAGTAATGGTACCCGTTATGACGAACTCCCCATTCGCCTTGACTCTATATCGGGGGTGCGGCAAACTCGTTTTCTTCCGCTTGGAACGCGGAGTCCTGCGTGAATCGTCAAACCCTTCTCACCGCCGTCATCTTCACCGTAGTTGGCTTCCTCGGTGGATATATCTATCACGCTCAGACGAGCTTTCAAGTTCGCGGGCAGATGGGACAGCTTGAACCGGGCGATGTCCCTTCGACCACGCCCGGGGCGCCGCGTTCACCCGGGGGGATGCCGCCGGCCCCGGAAGCTGCGCCGACGATGGAGCAGATCGGGCAGATGCTGGCGGAGCTGAAGCAGCAGGCGGCAGCCAACCCCAAGGACCCTCAGCCAGTCATCACGTTGGGCAATCTTTACTTCGACGCTAACAAACATGCTGAAGCGGTGGAATGGTACGGGAAGGCGCTGGCGGTCGATCCCAAGAACGTCCACGTGCGTACCGACCTCGGCACGAGTTTGTACAATCTCGGCCGGTTTGACGAAGCGCTCAAGGAATTTCGACGTGCTCTCCAATACGACCCGAATCATCCTCAAACGCTCTTCAACATTGCGATTACGGAACTGGTGGGCAAGAACGATATAGGCGGGGCCGAGGAAGCGCTCCGCCGGCTGAAACGATTGAAACCCGGTTTCCCCGGAATTCCTCAACTGGAAGCCAGAATCGGGCAGATCCGCCAGGAACGGACCCGCCCGAACGCAAGCTCCAACCCGCGCCCGTGATGGACGAGGCCTGATGCGGCTGATTGTGCGATTGTTGGAAATTCTCTTCTGGGTTGTGATTGTGGTCTGGGTCTTGCGTCTTCTTTTTGGGCGCTTACTCCGAGTTTATTTCGGCTCCACCCGCAGCCGGACAAACGCCCCGCCTCCGGCTCCGCCAGCGCGGGGCGGCGAGACCTTCCGCGACCCCGTCTGTGGCACCTATGTCTCCCCGGAGGTCTCTGTCTCTGCTTTATTTCAAGGCCAACGCGTCCATTTTTGTTCCGAGGAATGTATGGAACGGTACCGGAGCCGGTCTCCGGCTGACCACGCGGCTCGAAACGCAGCCGGCCGCTAGGCTCGCCTAACCCAGTGCACATGAGGAGGCGGAAATGAAGGAAGAGCTCAACCCGTATGTCATCTCCCAGATGCAGTTTGACATCGCCGCCGATCACCTGAAGTTGGATAAAGGATTGCGCCAGGTGCTTCGGACGCCCAAGCGGCAGTTGGTGGTGTCGATTCCGACGAAGATGGACGACGGAAGCGTCAGGGTGTTCGAAGGATTCCGGGTGCAGCACAACATCGCTCGCGGGCCGGCCAAGGGAGGTATCCGCTATCATCCCAACGTCACCTTGGACGAAGTGAAGGCGCTCGCCGCCTGGATGACCTGGAAGACGGCCACGGTCAATATCCCTTTCGGCGGCGGCAAGGGTGGCGTCATATGCGACCCAAAGAGAATGACCAAGCCGGAACTGGAACGTATGACGCGCCGGTACGCTTCCGAGATTTTGCCGATCATCGGGCCCGATGAGGACATTGCCGCGCCGGATGTCTATACCGATTCGCAGACGATGTCCTGGATCATGGACACCTATTCCATGATGAAGGGTCACACGACGCTCGGGGTGGTGACCGGCAAGCCCGTTTCCCTGGGCGGGTCGGAGGGGCGCAAAGAGGCCACTGCCCGGGGCTGCCTGTTTATCACTCGCGAGGCCTGCAAGGTGCGCCGGTTGTCTTTGAAGGGCGCGACGGTCGCGGTGCAAGGCTACGGCAATGCCGGCTCGATTGCCGCCTGGCTTTTCAGCCGGGACGGCGCGAAGATTATCGCCGTGGCTGACTCTCGCGGCGGGGTTGTCAGCCCGAAAGGTTTCGATCCGCTCAAAGTGCTCAAGTACAAGGAAAGAAGCGGCACGGTCGTTGGCTTCCCCGGCACATCGAAGATCAATAACGAGGAGTTGTTGGAACTGAAATGCGACATCCTGGTTCCGGCAGCGCTTGAGAACCAGATCACGCTCGAAAACGCCAGCCGCATCAAGGCAAAAATCGTTGTGGAGGCGGCGAATGGCCCGACCACGCCTGGAGCCGACGAAGTGCTGGCGCGCAAAGGAATCTTTTTCCTGCCCGATATTCTCGCCAACGCCGGCGGTGTCACGGTGAGCTATTTCGAGTGGGTGCAAGACCTCCAGTCCTTCTTTTGGCCGGAGCAGGAGGTCAACAATAAACTCGAATTCATCATGAAGCGCGCTTTCCATGACGTCTATCAGACGAGCGTGAGGTACAAGGTCCACCTGCGCACCGCCGCTTATATCCTCGCCGTCGGCCGCGTGGCGGACGCCACCACCGTGCGCGGGCTGTTTCCATAATGAGATGACGACGGGCTGATGGGCGAAGGGAGAATGGAGAACGGGGACGGGCCTTTGCCCACGGCGGTCCCCCTTCCATCGGAAAATCTCTTTTGCATTGCGAGCGAATTTGCAGTACCTTTTTCGATTGCTGGTCGGGGTGATGCACGGTTCGCATCGCGCCGGATTCTTCTTCCAGGCGATCGAAGATGACACCAAACGGTTCCCCGCCTACCACCCTCCTCACCATTGCCGGGTTCGATCCTACCGGGGGAGCGGGCATTGCCGCTGACCTGAAGACCTTTGCCGCCCACAACTGCTATGGCCTCGCCGCCATCACCGCTCTGACGGTTCAAACGACTGAGGGAGTCATCGCGGTCTATCCGACGCCGCCGGCGGTGCTGGAGGCGCAGCTCGAAGCGCTGGTCGCTGATGCGAAAATCGCCGCGGTCAAGATCGGAATGCTGGCCAATCGAGAGGTTGCCCGGGTGGTCGCCGGGATTCTGGAACGATGGCAGTTCCCGCACGTCGTTCTTGACCCCATTCTCGTTTCGACCAGTGGTTTTGCGCTGCTGGATGAAAAAGGCGTCGCATTCTTGAAGACCGAACTGATCCGGCACGCCTCCGTGATCATCCCCAATGCTCCGGAAGCGCAAACCCTGACCGGCGTGGAAGTCAAGAACGTCGAAGGCGCAAAGGAGGCCGCCAAGAAACTTTTCGAGATGGGCGCGAAGGCAATCGTCATCAAAGGCGGCCACCTGGAAAAGCCTGTGGACCTGGTCTTCAACGGCACGGAATTTCTCACGTTTGGCAGCGACCGTGTCCGCTCGGAAAACACCCACGGCACCGGATGCACGTTTGCCTCAGCGGTGGCGGCGGCGCTTGCCGAAGGCAAGCAACTCCCCGACGCGGTGGTGCTCGCCAAAGCCTACGTCACCAAGGCGATTGAGAAGGGCTTTGCCGTGGGAAAGGGCCGCGGCACGCTCAATCATTTTTTCCGCATGCAACAGGAACCCTATGCGCGAGTGATTGAATATCCCGCCTTCCACCACTCGCGCAACGGTTAGCACAGTGACCCGTGAGCGGCGGCCCGTGGCCGTCCTTCTTGTCTTCGCCCCCGGCGGGCTTACCCTCTGGCGGGGGATTTCCTTCGTTCAAAATTAGTAGCTCAGGTGTTTCGAAAGAAACCTGAGGTTTTTGAGCCGAAAAACCGCCTCAGGCGATTCGAAGGATCACCTGAGCGGCAAGCTATTTTCGTTGGTAAATGATTTTGCCGGCGACGATCGTAGCCATGGGAGCGCCGCGGAATTTCCAGCCATCAAAAGGCGAGTTGCGGCTCTTTGATTCGGATTGCTCGACGCGATACGTCCATTCGCGGGCGGGATCGAAGAGGGTGAGGTCAGCCGTTGCCGCCACCTGGATTTTGCCCCGGTCGAGGCCAAGGATTTTCGCCGGATGGGTGGAGAAAAGTTCAACCAGACGGGTAAGCGAAATTTTTCCGGTGTGAACGAGGCGGTCGAGAGCCAGCCCGAGCGCCGTCTCCAGCCCAATGACGCCGAAGGGAGCGAGGTCAAACTCCACCTCTTTGGCGACAGGGTGGTGCGGCGCGTGATCGGTGGCGATGGCGTCCACCGTGCCATCGGCGATGCCTTCGACCAGCGCATCGCGGTCTTCCCGGCCGCGCAGCGGCGGGTTCATCTTGTAGCAAGTGCGGTAGTCGCGGATGTCTTCGTCCATCAGCGTAAAGTGGTGCGGGGTCACCTCGCAGGTGACGCGCACGCCGCGCTGCTTGGCCAGCCGGACCGATTCCAGCGCACCGCACGTCGAGAGATGCGCCAGGTGGATATGCGCGCCCGTCTCCCGCGCCAGAATGCAATTGCGCGCCACCGGAATCTCTTCGCAGGCTGCCGGGATTCCTCGCAAGCCAAGCCGGGTGGAGTGCGCCCCTTCATGCATCACCCCCTCGCCAAAAAGGCTCGGCTCTTCGCAGTGGTCAATCACCGGCAGACCCAGGGTCCGACAATACTCCATGACCCCGCGCATCAGGCGAGCATTGGCGATGGGCCGGCCGTCGTCCGAGACAGCGACGATTCCAGCCCTCTTCATCGCGGCAATGCTGGAGAGCTCCTCGCCGGCGCTGCCGGAGGAGGCGGCACCGACCGGATATACCGTGACGACGCCGGTTTCCCTGGCGCGGCTCAGAATGGATGCGGTCACCGCCGCGTTGTCGTTCACCGGCTGCGTGTTGGGCATCGAGCAGACGGCAGTAAAGCCGCCCGCGGCTGCCGCGCGAGTGCCCGTGGCAATGCTTTCGGCTCCTTCTCCACCCGGTTCGCGCAGGTGGACATGCAGGTCGAGGAAGCCGGGAGCGACCACCATGCCCGACGCGTCAAAGATTTCTGCGCCAACCTTTTCGATCTTCTTCTCGATGGCGGAAATCCGGCCGTCGGCGATCAAGATGTCGCGCCCGTCATCCAGTTTCGATGCCGGGTCAATCACCCGGCCGCCTTTAATCAGCAGCATGGGTCGAGCCCAATAAGAGGAAGAGCAACGCCATGCGGACAGCCAGGCCGTTGGTCACCTGCTCCAGAACGACCGATTGCGTGCCGTCGGCAACTTCCGAATCAATCTCCAACCCGCGATTCATCGGTCCCGGGTGCATGATGATGGCATCCGGCTTCGCCCGCTTGAGGCGCGAGCGCGTCAATTGGAACTCCCGAGCATATTCGTCCACCGGAAAAATATCCCCGGCGCGGCGTTCGCTCTGGACGCGCAAGGCCATCACCACGTCGGCATCCGTCAAGGCCTCGTCCAGGCGGTGAGACAACCGGACATTGGGCGCCAGGGAGGCAAAAAAAGGCGGCAACCACGATGGCGGGCCGCAGAGCGTCACCTGGGATCCAAACTTGGCAAGCAAATGGACATTCGAGCGCGCCACGCGGCTGTGCTGCACATCCCCCACGATCGCCACCTTGAGCCCGGTGAGCCTCGCCTTGTGGTCGCGGATGGTGAGGGCGTCCAGCAGCGCCTGGGTCGGATGCTCATGCAAGCCGTCGCCAGCATTGATCACCGGAATCTTCAGGTGCCGCGCCACAAACTCAGGCGAACCGGAAGCCGCATGGCGCAGCACCAGGCCGTCCGGCTTGAGCGCCTCGAGCGTGAGCAGGGTATCGGTGAGCGACTCGCCTTTCGAA
This sequence comes from Candidatus Acidiferrales bacterium, assembly GCA_036514995.1. Taxonomy (NCBI): domain Bacteria; kingdom Pseudomonadati; phylum Acidobacteriota; class Terriglobia; order Candidatus Acidiferrales; species Candidatus Acidiferrales bacterium. The sequence goes on along the minus strand of DATBWB010000182.1, from coordinate 1,188 downwards.
ACCGAGGAGCCACTCGAAACAAAAGGGATCACATCGGCCCCCAGGCGCTGCGCCGCCAGCGAAAACGAGGTCATCGTCCGCGTCGAGGCCTCGAAGAACGCCAGCAAAACCGTCTTGCCGCGCAGGGTCGCCAGTTTCTTGAGCGGCTGCTCGTGCACTTTTTGAAAGGACTTGGCCGTGTCGAGGATCAGTTCCAATTCCTCGATACTGAGCGGTTCGATGCCGAACAGATGGCGGCAACTTAGTCGGGCGGCGGGCATGGAAAACCCTGGGAAGTGGGATGGAGCGCATGTAAGGACTATCGGGATTCATCCCGATTTGCATGTCGGGCTAAAAGCCCGGCACTCCTGGTTACGCGGCTCAGTCGGTGCGTTCCACCAACATCACGCGCTCTTCCCGGTCCACTTCCTTGAGACGGACTTCGATAATCTCCCGGTCGGTGGTTTGAATGTTGCGGCCGACAAAGGCGGCCTCAATCGGCAGCTCGCGATGACCGCGGTCAATCAGGACGCAGAGTTGAATCCGCTTGGGCCGGCCCAGATCAAAGAGCGCGTTCATGGCGGCGCGCACCGTGCGGCCGGTGTAGAGCACATCGTCCACCATAATCAGAATCTTGGCGTCCACCGGAAAATCAATCTCGGTGCTTTGCACCACCGGCTGCGGCGACACCAGCGACAGGTCATCGCGGTAAAGGGTGATGTCCAGGACGCCGACCGGCACCTCCAGCTTTTCAATTTCGCCGATCTGCTTCGCCAGGCGCTGGGCCAGCGGCACGCCGCGCCGCCGGATGCCGATCAGCGCCACGTTCTGGCCGCCGCCATTTTTCTCAACGATTTCGTGGGCCAGCCGGTTGAGGGTGCGGTCAATCTCGGCCGCCGACATGAGCTGGGTCTTTTCGCGGATCTGCATCGGGGTGGCATGTTAACGGCGGCAGGAACGGGTGTCAAGCAGAGGGCAGACAGCGACCAGCGTCCAGCGACCGGCGACGTGGGACCAGTGCCCCGCGACCAATGACCAGCGACCCTTCGTCCCGCTCTGCGGGATCAGGGCAAGCCAGTGGCCCGCTGAGCCCCGAGGCACCTGCCTCGGGGAGCAAGCCCCGGTGTCCAGCGTCCAGCAACCAGACTCAAGGCTCGGTTGACTGCCCCGCGACCGGTGCTATAATTTTTTGGGTGATTGCCCTGCCAC
>DATBWB010000181.1 GCA_036514995.1 Candidatus Acidiferrales bacterium | reverse complement strand
TAAATGAAACTTGGGCTGAACATGATATCGGCATCCACCAACTCGCCGGCAAATTGCGCCGAGCAGCGACCCCCGGCAGCGCAACTACCAGAGGAAATCACCGTGCCCGCGCCTCCCGAAAAAACGGGGACCGTAAACGCGAGCACGCCATTGGGGAAGCTGATCGCCGCGCTGGGGTTGAAGCAAAGCGTGGTAATCCCATTTACCTTGAAGTCGCAAAGGTTTGCCTGCGTTCCGGGGAGTGTCAAAGGAATCGTGGCATTGGGCTCGCCGAGAGGTTTGCGGGGGTCCACATTCGGATTGATGTTGGCGATTCCCGCCCAGGTGGCGAAGCTTTCGTTAACGACGCTTTGCACGGCAGAAAAGCATTGTTGGCCGCTGCCGGCGGCGCAGTGAATGTTGCTTGAGACGCTGCCGGCGTGAGTCCTGGAATCCGTTCCGGTGTATAGCGAAACCGGCACCTGCCCGAAGCTAGGGCTGAGGTTCCACCGGATAGGGATCGGACAGAGAGGAGTGCTGGCGGGCAGTGGTGGGGGAGCGTTCGGGTTGACCAAAATCGGAACAAAAGCGTGGCCAGGAGAGGTTGCCCGAAGCAGCAGAACCAGCGCCAAAGAGGCGAGAAGCGCGCGACGCTTGGCCATGGCTATCTCCCCTGCGGCTGGACCCGCTCAAGCGTCCGCCGCAGCTCGCGGTTGAACTCTTCGAGCGGCATCTGCCGGGCCGTCCCCGGTCTCACCCTTTTCGTTTGCGGGTCGTAAATGCCGGCGCCCAGGGTGGATTGCCGCACCTGGCGGCGGCCCGTCGCCGGCTCCTTCAAAATCCTCATGTGGCCTTGCGAGAGACCGACCACCATGAAGGCGTCGCGAGCGTTCGGGTCGCGTTCGAGAAACAGAATCGCTTCTTCCCCCGGCGCCAGAAGCGGTGCGCCGGGCACCACCGCGTGAAGGTTCCCCACCCGGCCGCCGGGTTGCCGAACGACGACGGTGCGCGTACCCCGTCCCTTGCCCCGATCCGTCGGGGCGAAGGCTTCGGGAGATCGGGGCGTGGTTTCCTCGCCGGCCAGCGTCTGGGTCACCTCGAACGTCGCCAGGGTAAAGACCTGCCCTTCTTCCATTCGGCTTTCGACGGAGAGGCACTTTGCCTGAACGATTCGATTGGAAGCGCGGGTCATCTCTTCGAGCGAAAGTTTCTGCAAGGTAGTGGCGAACACAAGGGTCGAAGAGTCGAAGAGACAAAGAGTCAAAGCGATGACGACCGCGCAAAGCAGGGGAGAAACCGTCGCCCGTTTCACTCTTCGACTCTTAGACTTTTCGACTTTTTGACTCTTCATTTGACTATTACTCCTCCGGCGGCAACCGCCAGGTTCGAGCGCGTGTCGCGAATGACCAGGGTGCGTGGCCCCGGCGCGACATCCGAAGGCACGGTTAACATGGTCTGAAGTCCCCCGCTGCCAACGGGACGCGCCTCGGGAGGATTCGTGACCAGAATATCGGGCGGATTCGGCCCGCTCAGCGAAACCGTGTACAGCGCGGCTGTAGCTGGATCCAGTCCGGAGAGGCGATCGCCGCCAGCGCAAAGGATGAACCGAACTGCTCCGGCAGCAGGCCGGGTGACCGTTACGGGGCCGAACACCAAGGTGTTCAGCGGACACGTCGTGTTTGGCGGCACTGGAGCTACTCCCAGGACCATCTGATTCAACGGCGGATCGTTGGGAACCCCTACCGCGGCGTCGTCCACCGCCACCACATCCACTCCCGCCACCGGGGTCGAATCAGGGACGGCCACCGCCACCGGCGTCCCGGTTGACCCCGCCGGGAGCGCATCCACAAGGACAAAGGGGGCGATGGCGCTCTGGCCGTTGCTGCTGTTGCAGACCCTCAGATTAAGCGTGCCGGAGCCGGACTGGCTGCTCAAAGGCAAGTTGCCGGTGACACCGGGTGGGTTGCCCGAGAAGGCAGAACTGCTGGCAAGCGGCTGCCCGCTGCACGGTGGAGCCTGCGGCGGAAAGAGTTTGGCTGTGGAGTCGATGTTGTTGCCGCTCACGGTCACTGTGATGATCGTATCTGCCAGCCCAGAAGTCCGGCTCCTTGGCCGAACCACTGTGATTGTGATCGGACCGTCAATGGTAGCGGTTGCCGTGCCAAAGCGACTGGCGTCGGTCGGAAACGCCGCCTTTATGGTGATGACATTGTTGAAAGGGACAGAGCCAGGAGCGGTGAAGTCGCAGGTGGTTGTGGCGGTGCACCCAGCGGCCAGCGTCCCGCCACCCGTCACCGACCAGTTTGTTGGCGCGGGCTCGGCCGGTGGTCCGGGAAGGCAGTTCGGTGGCGTGGCGGAGGTGCTTGCGGAAAAGGTTCTAGTCGCACCCGTGGCAAGGAGGGCGGTGGCGGGCGTAACGACAATTAGCTGAGCGGGGGTGTTGACGAACGCGGTGGTTGAGCCGGTGACGGTCGGGTCGGCCACTGGAACGGCGCCAATGGTGATGCTGCCGCCACTCGGCGGCGTACACGGGGCGGTGTAGGTGGCCGGATTCCCGCGGGTGATGGCGCCTACCGTCGCCGCGTCCCCGTCCGTGATCCCGTTCACAGTCCAGTGGTCAATCGTTCGGATGGCCGTCCCCTGGACAAGCGCGCTGAAGGATTGGCTTGTCCCGATGAGAATCTGGGGCGTGGCCGGGGTTACCACCACGCTGATGGTGATCGTTGCGGCAGTCGAGCCTGACTTCGTGCCATCGGCGACGCTGGTGGCGGTGATGGTGACGGTAGCCGGTGCCGGCACAAAAGCGGGCGCGGTATAGAGACCTGTTATGGTGTTGATGGAGCCGATGCCGGCCGGCGTAATGCTCCAACTAACCAATGTGCTCGCATTCCCCTCGACCGTGACATTGGCAGTGAACTGTTGTGTGCGATTCACCGCCACGCGCGGATTGGCCGGCGCGACGGTGACCGAAAGAACCCTGGGCGGAACGAATCCTCCTCCACCGCATCCACCGCATCCCACCAACAGGAGGGTGAAGGCGCAGAGAAGCAACCCGTGTGGCCGCTTCATCAAGCTGTTGGACCTTCCCTGTTCCGAGCAGCGGCTTCACCGTCCCGGTCTGCGGGATCAGCGAGCGCGAAAAAATTATCACCTGGCCTTCGAGGATGCAATGGTACCTCAAAAAGGTTGTGCGGTGGGAAGCGTTGGCGGGCGACGTTCTCCACAGCTTCGTGAGCCAGCGGTACGGCGTCCGGGTGCGCTCCATCACGCTGCTGCCCCTCGGCGGCATCGCCGCGCTCGAGGACGTGCCCGAACCGCGCCAGGAAGTTCCCATCGCGCTGGCCGGGCCGGCGGTGAATCTTGTGATCGCCGGCGTGGTTCTGGGTTTCTTGGTGGTGAGCCGTTCGGACCGGTCGTTTGTCCATCCCATCATCAACACAGAAGACCTCTGGCCCAGCTTGCTTTGGGCAAATCTGTATCTCGCTCTATTCAATTTGATTCCAGCCTATCCGATGGATGGGGGGCGGATCTTGCGCGGGTGGCTGGCGCGGAAGACGGACTACGTGCCAGAGCATCGTGCGCAGCGTTGCCTTGCTCACCGAACGAGGCCAACACGGGCTCGATTTCTTGCGCGACAGTTAAGCCGATGCCGCCTGCCTTGCGGGGAAGCAGGGAATTGGTGGTAGAATGCCGCCCCCGGAGAGATTTCCTTGGCTTTCCATCTTGCTTTGTTCCTGTGCGCCGCCCTGGCCCCGATAAAATCATCGGGGCTGGTGCCCATGCACCCGCCGGTCCTGGCTCAGATGCTCGGCCCCTTGGACGGCAGCCCGACCAATCCTTTTGATATCGAACGCGTCCGGGTAGGCGATGCAGCCCCGGACTTTGTCCTGCTCGACTATCAGAAGCGTCCCGTCCAGCTCTCTCATTTTCGCGGCAAGAAGATTGTGCTCCTCGTCTTCTTTCGCGGCCACTGGTGACAGGTCTGCGCGCATCAGCTCGGGCAGCTGAAATCGCTACTTGCTCCGGCGGAGAAGCGCCGCGTGCAAATCCTGGGCATCAGCCCGGAAGGACCTGAGGTCTGGGCAAAACTTTCCGAAGAACTGGCTGCCTATCCCGGTCCCATGGACTACCCGATCTTGCAGGATTTGGGTCACCGGGTGATTGATCGCTTTGGCATCCTGAACCCGGCTGGCCGGGGCTGGCCGCACCCGGGAGCTTACATCATCGACGCGAACGGCATTGTCCGCTGGAAATTTGTCCGCACCGATTTCCGCGAGCGACCCACCAATGAGATGATCCGCAGCGCCATCCGGCGGATCGAAGCGGAATCTCCTCCTCCCCCGAGGAAATCCGGATAGCGAGGGTTGGGCTGGAGTCCGGCTCCGCGTCCGGTTCCTGCCTGGCTTGACACGCTTGCACACGCGGCCAATAATCGCTTTTGAACGAAGATGGCCAGGCCCGAAGTTCACCGCCGCGTGAAAAGTTACTCCGCTGAGAGCGGGGTAACGTATCAATATTGTTTCTACGAGGTAGAAAAGACAACGCGGAAAAAAATTTCCGGGTCCGGCTCCGATGGGGTCACCGTGTACACCTACCTTGTTTCCACTGACCGAAAAACATCGTTTCCCCTGCACGTCTATGTTTGGCAAGAGGCCGTGGGCAACTGGGAAAAAGGCGTTGGCCGGCGGATGACCGGGACGGAAGAGTACGCGCTGGCCAAGCTGCGTCTCTTCCGCGGCTTCGATGAAGCGCAAGAACCCCTCGCCCTAGCCGCCGAGCTCTTTGTGGACGATTCCAACCTCGACGGGCTTCTATCGCAACTCGACCTTTGATGCGCGCATCACAATCACTGGGGAGTTGCCGGCATCCACGGAACGATCCTGTCTTTCGCCGGCATGGTTGAGGGCCGCCTGGAAGGCGGCGCTACGGCCTCGGCCAGAAGGTTTTCGTAGCGCCGGCGTCTCACCGGCATGGCGGGGCTGTCGGGGCTTTGTTAGAATAGCTTGGTTTAGCCGCAGGGAAGATTGGGACGGTCATCATGGTGCTTGCGAGGCGACGTTCAAGGTGGATGGTGGCGGGCCTGGCCGCGCTAGTCCTTCTTGGGCTGGCCATCGCCGGGCGTGACCCGGACCCGCAGGTTCGCGTCGCCACCGTCCAGCGCGGCAAACTGGTGGCGACCATTTCCACCAATGGCAAGGTGGAGC
>DATBWB010000180.1 GCA_036514995.1 Candidatus Acidiferrales bacterium | reverse complement strand
CGGCACGGTTCCGGGCGACCCGAACAGCCCGATCTTTGCTCTGGGGCTGCGCAACAGTTTTGACTTTACGTTCCACCCTTCGACCGGCACGGTGTATGCTTCGGAAAATGGCCCGACCTGCGACGACGAAGTGAACCGCATCGTTTCTCAAGGAAATTATGGCTGGCGACCGAATTATCCTTGCGGCGACCAAACAGCAGGGTTCATTCAGCCCCTGGTGCGTTTCACGCCCGTGATTGCGCCGACCGGGATCATGTTTTACACGGGTAGCCTGTTCACGCAGTGGTCGCGGCATCTGTTTCTGGTGGCGTTTAACGATGGCCAGGTTCGCCGCTATGTCGTGGACGAAGGCCAGAATGAAAGGATCACGGAGTCAGAGACGATTTTTACGGATCCGAGCGCTTCTTTGCTCGACATTGTGACCGGCCCGGATGGAAACATCTATTTCACCACCGGGAACAGTATTCGCCGCATCGTTCGAGGACCTTAGCAGTGTGCTGAAAAAGTGGTGCCCTTGTCATTCCGAGCGAAGCGAGGAATCTGCTTGTGCTTTGCAAGGAGCTGACGACAAAGCAGATTCCTCGGCCCCATAAGAACCGTGTGGCCTCGGAATGACACTTTGGGGTGGTTTTTCAGCATCCCAGTAGGCATCCTTGACCCTTTGGGCGGTAAACCCTAGAATAGCCAGTTTACGTGGCCCGATTCGGGCACGCCTGCGGCGAACGCTCATCTTCTCCCGCCGCAGGATTGAGGGACTTATGCTCCAGGTTTCGCCTCCCGAAGCGCTTACCTTTGATGACGTGCTCTTGCTCCCCGGACGCTCTTCCGTCTTGCCCGCAGGGGTGGACACCACCACTCGTTTGACCCGGAACGTTGAGCTGGGAGTTCCCATCGTGAGCGCGGCGATGGACACGGTGACGGAATCGCGATTGGCGATCGCTCTGGCCCGCCACGGCGGGATCGGGATCATCCATCGCGGCATGCCGGTGGAGAGGCAGGCCGAGGAAGTGGACCGGGTCAAGCGCTCGGAAAGCGGCATGATTGTGGACCCGGTAACGATCTCCCCGGAGGCGAAGATCGAAGAAGCACTTGAGATCATGGGGAACTACCGCATTTCCGGCCTCCCGGTCACCCGCGGCCCGCGGCTGGTGGGCATCCTGACCAACCGCGACTTGCGCTTTGAGAAGCGGCTCGACCTCAAGGTGGCCGAAGTGATGACCAAAGAGAAATTGGTCACCGTGCCGGTGGGCACGACGCTCGAAGATGCTGAGCGCATTCTCCAGCAACACCGCATTGAAAAGTTGCTGGTGGTGGACAAAGATTTCAACCTCAAAGGGCTGATCACCGTAAAAGACATCCAGAAGCGAATCCAGTTCCCGGGCGCTACCAAGGACGCTCACGGACGCTTGCGGGTAGGGGCGGCGATCGGCGCCACCGGAGATTTTCTCGAGCGAGCCCAGGAAATGCTCAGGGCCAAGGCCGACGTCCTCGCCCTCGATACCGCTCATGGCCACACCGAGCGGGTGATCGAGGCTGTCCGCGCCCTCAAGAAGAAATTCCCGGATGTCGACTTGATTGCCGGTAACGTCGGCACCTACGACGGCGCCAAGGAACTGGCGGCCCTCGGCATAGACGGGCTCAAGGTGGGCGTGGGCCCGGGCTCGATTTGCACGACCCGGATTGTGACCGGGGCAGGCGTGCCGCAACTGACGGCCATTGCTGAAGCCGCCCGCGCCACCCAGGGGACGGGCGTGCCCATCATCGCCGACGGCGGCATCAAATATTCGGGCGACGTCAGCAAAGCCATTGCCGCCGGCGCTTCCACCGTCATGATTGGCAGCCTTTTTGCCGGGACCGACGAGAGTCCGGGAGAAACGATTCTCTTTCAGGGCCGCACCTTCAAGTCCTACCGCGGCATGGGTTCGATCGGCGCCATGGACACCGGCACGGCCGACCGCTATGGGCAAGAGACTGCCCCGCGGGACAAGACCGTCCCCGAAGGAGTCGAGGGCCGCGTCCCCTGCAAGGGCCCGCTGGCAGGCCTGGTCGAGCAGCTCGTGGGCGGGCTCCGCTCGGGCATGGGCTATTGCGGTTGCTGCACCATTGCCGAACTGCAGGAGAAAGCGAAGTTCATCCGCATCACCAGCGCCGGCTTGCGCGAAAGCCACGTCCACGACGTCATCATCACCAAGGAAGCGCCCAACTACCGCATTGAATGAACCCCTCCCCTCGAGAGCGCCCTTCCGCTTTTTCCGGCAGCAGCCGGTGGAGCCACTGGTGGCCGGCCGTACTCTGGGCGGGAATCATAGCCCTGTTTTCCTCGAACTGGTTTTCGAGCGGGCATACCTGGGGATACTTTATACGGTTCGCGAGCTACTTGTTCCCGGGTCTCTCGCCGGAGGAGATCCAGGTTCTGCATGGCGTGGTGCGGAAACTGGCTCATTTCCTTGCCTATTTCATTCTCAGCCTGCTGCTTTTTCGCGCTCTTCGCCGCGGACGCAGCGGCTGGCACCGCCGATGGTCGCTGGCCGCACTCCTCGTCTCAGGCCTCTATGCCGGGGCCGACGAGCTCCATCAGCTCTTCGCTGCCCAGCGCACCGGCGCGTTCGGTGACGTTGGAATTGATTCCTTGGGGGCGCTGGCCGCACAGTTGCTGTTGTGGCTTGGCAGAGGCGAGTGGGCGCTTCAAATCAACAAAATAAGAAGCACGGCGAGAAAGGAGACACCGCTCGAGAAATAGAAAGGCACGCCGGGGCCATAGTGTTGCCAGAGCCAGCCGGCGAGGGTGCTCGCGCAAAGCAACGATAGGCTGCTCACAAACCCCATCAAGCCGTAAGCCCGGCCTCGGTTCCCTTCCGTCACAAGCTCCGCCACCAGCGCCCGCACCACCCCCTCCGTCAGAGCGTAGTACAAGCCGTAGAGCGCAAAGAGCGCCCATACCATCCGCACCGCTGGCCCGACGGCAAATCCACAATAGACAAGGGCAAAGAGAAAGTAGCCAAGCGCAATCACGCGCTTGCGGGACATCCGGTCGGATAGATACCCGGCCGGCCAGGCAGCCAGAGCATAGACGCTGTTGAAGACCAAACCCAGCGCCGGCGCGAGCGCGGGCTGCATACCGAGATTTTGCGCCCGCAGGATGAGCAGCAGGTCGCTGGAATTGGCGAGCCCAAAGAGAGCCGTGGCGGCCAGCAACAGGTAGTACCGCCGGCCGAGCGACGCCCCGGCCGGTTCCCCTCCCGAACCGGTTCGCGGCCGGGGCGCGTGAGAAGTTTCCCGAACACGCACGGCAACCAGGAAGACGCTGAAAAGTCCAGGAATAGCGGCGAGCAGGAAAAGGTGCCGGAGGTCGCCCACGATCGTCGCCAGCAGAACCAAGGCGAGAAGAGGCCCGGCGATGGCGCCGGCGGAATCCATCGCCTGCCGAAAGCCAAAGGCGCTGCCCAGTGAGCCGGGCTCCGACGATTCGGCAATCATGAGGTCGCGTGGCGCAGCGCGCATGCCTTTGCCGAAGCGGTCGGCGCTCCGGATGGCAAACACCTGAGACCAACTCTGAACCAGGGCGAGCAGGGGCTTGGCGACGTTGGCGAGCAAATATCCGGCCACCACCATCGGCTTCCGACGATGCCACCGATCGGCGAGATAGCCGGAGAGGAGCTTCGAAAAACCCGCTACGCTTTCCGCGACCGATTCGATCAGACCCAGGAAGAGAGGACCCGCGCCGAGCACGCTGGTGACGAAATAGGGCAGCACCCAGTAAATCATTTCGCTCGAGAGGTCATTGAAAAAGGCCACCACGCCCAGTGCGCGAACATTCCGGGATAATCTCCTCCGCGTCATCCTCGGAGCGATCCCTCCAAGTGAAGCAACCGTTCGTCAGACAGTTTTTATCCCAGATGGGCTCGGCCGGCAACCGTTGCCTTGCCCACTTCCCGCCACCCGGACGGCAAGCCCGGTGCCCCCATTCTGCCTTGACAAAAGGAAAAGCCCGGTCTAGGATTATCTTACCCAATGGTAATTACCCATAGGTAGTTTATGTTGTCGCCTGCTCGCGAAGACTATATCGAGGCCATCTGGTCGCTTGGCCAGCGCCGAGCGGAGGTCCGCGTGACGGACATCGCCCGCCGCCTGGGCGTGCGTTTGCCCACCGTCACCCGCACGGTCGCGGCGATTGCCAAGATGCGACTCCTCGAACATCGCCATCGGGGCACCATCCGCCTCTCGCCTTCCGGACAGCACCTGGCTCAATGCCTTTCTCACCGGCATGGCGACCTGGTGACGTTACTGAGGGATATCCTGGGTCTGCCTGCCAGAAAAGCTGAGGGCGACGCCTGCAAGCTCGAGCACGGCCTTTCGCCCATTGCCGCCCAGCGGCTCCATGAATTTCTACTGTTGCTCGACGGTCATCCCCGTCTGAAGAGAGACCTGCTTGGCCGGATGAGGGCTCGCTCGGCGCGTCGCAGCCGGGCATTCACTTCGCTGGGGATCACACGATCGGATGGATGGAGGTTTTAGGGCCGTTCCAAGCCATAGATACGAATCGGACGAGTCGTGACCCCGACTCGTCGCCGCCCGGTGTGGGTCATCCCTGCCATCCATCCCGATCATGGCGTGGCAGGGAGATCAGGTTGGAACGGCATTCGAAAAAAACCTAACGCACAGGAGTTGACCATGAAGCGCCGCGCCCCTTGCTTCTCTTTTCATCGGTTTGTGTTTTTCCTGCTCGGCCTTGCCCTTTGGCTTTCGCCCGCGCACAGCCAGCAATCCCCTTCCCCGCCGAGTCCCGCTGCTCCGGCCGAAGAGCGGCTGGCGACTCTGGAGCAGAGGGTCCTCCAGCTTGAGAGGCAATGGCGCCTACGGCCGGCTGAGGGCTCCCCTGGCGGGACGCTGGAAGAGCGTCTCGAGCGGCTGGAGTCTCGCGTGGCGGAATTGTCGGCTCGCACACAGGCAGCAAACATCCCCGCGCCGGCCCCGGCGGCTCAAGAGCAATTGGTTTCAGCGCCCTCTCCGCCACCGGCTGAGAACGAAGCCATGACCACCCCGCCTTACTCCGGCTACATGGAGATGCATCTCAACCAGGCTAGCGGCCAGCCGACCATACTCGACTTTCATCGCTTTGTGCTGCTCTTCGGCCACAGCTTTTCGCCGCGCATCAAGTTTTGGTCGGAGGTGGAGGTGGAGCACGCCCTGGTCGAGGGCGGCGAGGAGTCAGGCGAGTTAGAGATCGAGCAGGCCTTTCTCGATTTCTTTGTGAAGCCAGAGATCAACTTTCGGGCCGGCATCCTGCTTGCCCCCATCGGAATCCTCAATGAGCGACACGAGCCGCCGGCCTTCTACGGCGTGGAGCGGCCGTTTGTGGATACGTTGATCATCCCGACGACCTGGTTCGATGCCGGCTTTGGAATCTACGGGGACCTCGGGCGAGGCTTTACCTACAAGCTGTACGCCATGGCCCCGCCGGACGCCGCCGGGTTCAGCGCCGGCGAGGGCATCCGCGGCGGGCGGCAGAGCGGACTCTTCTCCGTGGTCAGCGATCTTGGCGTGACCGGGCGAGTCGAGTATCGAGGCGTCCCCCGGCTGACGCTCGGCACGAGCTTCTTCGTGGCAAACACCGGCTTCCGTTTTCAGAACCTTGACCCGCGGCTCGGTTTGTTCGAGTTCGATGGCCGGTATCGCTTCCGTCGCTTCGATTTCCGCGGGCAGTTCGCCCAGCTCTGGGTCAGCCGCACCGCCGAACTGAACCGTGCCTTGCTGCAACAGACCGGCGTCAATCCCAACATCGCTAAAAGCTCGCTCGGCTACTACCTTGAGGCCGCTTACCACCTGCTCCCGCCCGGACGGGTCGAGGCCGACCTTGCTCCCTTCTTTCGCCTTGAGCGCTTCAATACGCAGCATCGCATGGCACCGGGCTTCCAACCCCTGCCGCAATTCGACCGCACGGCGTACACCCTCGGCATCAGCTACCGCCCCCATCCCGATGTTGCCTTGAAACTGGACTATCAGTTCCTGCGCAACCGGAGCGACGTGATACCCATTCCCAACCGATTCAATCTCGGCATCGGCTGGTGGTTCTGAAAGGAAAAACCGTGAAGAAGCCATTTCTAACAATCGTTTCTGCCCTGCTTGCGGTCTTCTTGGTACCCGTGCCTGCCTGGATGCACAGCCAGAGGGAGGAACCGCCACCGGACCGCCGCATCGCTATCATAGCCGAGCGGTTCAGCTATATCCCTTCCCGCATCAAGCTCAAGCGCGGCGCGACGGTTGAGTTTGTTTTGACCAGCGAGGATACCTACCACGGCTTCTACATCCGCCGCCTCGGCGTTAACGTGATGATTCCAGCGCAGGGAAAAGGGGAGAAAAAAGTGAGAATACACTTTGCTGAGGCGGGTCAGTATGTTTTCGAGTGTTCGCGGGCCTGCGGCGCAGGTCACAACGCCATGCGCGGCCTCATCATCGTCGAGTAGCGAGGGAAAGCAACTATGAAGCCAGCAAACCAGAAAGCCAGGCCGTTTCTTGTGTGGGCTACCGTGGCCGCGGTCGCCGCGGAGCTTTCCTTGATGAGTTGCGGCACGTCCGTTCCCGCCTTTCCTCAAAATCCTCCCCCGCCCGGCGAGGCTGCTGCCGCCGGTTTTGGACAGCCACTGCCGGGCCTGACGCCGCAGCAACTGGAACTTTTTGGCGAAGGCCGAGATGATTTCCTGGAGGTCGAGACGGCTGAGGAGGGACTGGGACCGATCTTTAATGGCCTTTCCTGCGCCCAGTGTCATTCCGTTCCGACGGTCGGGGGCGGAGGATTTATCAACGAGGTGCGCGCCGGACGGCTGGATGCAAGTGGGACGTTTCACGAGCCTCCCGGCGGATCGCTCATGAACATGTTCTCGATCCCGCCCCACCTCGCGCAGGAGATCATTCCGGCCGACGCTAACGTGGTGGCCTTTCGCCGTTCCATCCCTCTTTTTGGAAATGGATTGGTGGAAGCTATTCCCGACGAGGCCATTCTTGCCCTGGCCAATCTTACCGCCAAACCGCCGGGCGTCGCCGGCCGTGTCCACCGCGTCGCCGACGTGGCCAGTGGCCAGCAACGTGTCGGGCGATTCGGCTGGAAGGCACAGCACGCAACTCTCAAGTCCTTTGCCGGCGACGCCTACAGAAACGAAATGGGAATCACCAACGAACTTTTTCCGCAAGAGAACGCGCCGAATGGAGACGAGGCTCTTTTGGCGCTGGTGGATCGGATTGCCGACCCGGAAGATTTACCCGACCCGGCGACCGGCCGGAGCGGCGTGGACAAGTTCGCCAATTTCATGCGCTTTCTGGCGCCGCCGCCGCGGGGCCCGCTCACCGATTCCGTGCGGCAGGGCGAATTGGTTTTCCATCAGATCGGCTGCGCCAGTTGCCATACTCCCAGCTTGACGACCGGGCCGAGTGCGGTTGCGGCGCTCGACCGCAAACCAGTGCCGCTGTTTTCCGATCTCCTGCTGCACGACATCGGAACGGGTGACGGGATCGCTCAGGACGATGCGCGACCCAACGAAATTCGCACCCCCGCCCTCTGGGGCCTGCGCACCCGGTCGCCTTTGCTGCACGACGGCCGCGCCGCCACGATCGAGGACGCCATTCTCACGCATGCTGGCGAGGCGAGCACGGTGCGGTCGCGTTTCGGGGCGTTGTCGGCAGTGGAACGCCAAGCCTTGCTCGACTTTCTGCGCTCGTTGTGATCGGCGGCAGGGGGCTGCCGAAAGAAAAAGGGCGCCGGCTGCACCGGCGCCCGGGAACAGGCGGAATTACACTGCCCCCGTATGATTTCTTTTCTGCTTCCGGTGCTTCCTCATGCCTTTTTGGTCTTGTCCTTCGCCCTTTGGCGCTTGCGGAGTTTGGCGCCGAGCAGCTCGATAATGGCGATGTCCCGGCCGTCGCCCCTGCCGAAGCCGGCGTGAATGATGCGGGTGTAGCCGCCCGGCCGGTCGGCAAAGCGCGGGGCGATGGTCTCAAACAGTTTGGCCACCACCGGCGGGTGGGTGATATAGGAAGCAGCCTGGCGGCGGGCATGGAGCGATTCCCGCTTGCCGAGAGTAATCATCTGCTCGACAATGGGACGCATGGCCTTGGCCCGGGCCGCGGTAGTGGTAATGCGCTCGTGCTCGAGCAAATTGGTGACGAGGTTGCGGAGGGTGGCCCGGCGATGAGCCGGATTTCTGCCGAGTTTGCTGCCTGCCTTGAGATGTCGCATCGGTCCCTTTCCTCTCAGAGCGTGGGCGGGGGTTCTTCCGCCGGGGGGGTGAGCGATGGAATGGCCGAGAGGGGCGGCCAGACGATCCGGCCGTGCTCATCAAGCCTCATCCCCAGGCACAGGCCCATGGTTTGCAGAATCTCCTTGATCTCGTTGAGCGACTTGCGACCGAAATTCTTGGTCTTGAGCATGTCGGCTTCGGTCTTCTGAACGAGTTCGCGGATGCTCTGGATGTTGGCGTTCTTCAGGCAGTTGTAAGAGCGGACGGAAAGCTCCAGCTCTTCGACGGAGCGATCGAGATGTTCGGCGCGATAATCATAGGCCGCTTCGGTCGGCTCCTCTTCGACTTCCGGAGTCTCCTCAAAGCCGATGAAGATGGCCATATGGTCCTTGACGAGCTTGGCGGCCAAACCCATGGCATCCTGGGGCGTGACGGCGCCGTTTGTCCAAACCTCAAACGACAGCCGCTCGTAGTCCGTCATCTGCCCGAGCCGAGCCGCCTCGACCGCATAGTTGGCCTTGCGCACCGGCGAATGCACCGAGTCAATCGGGATGTAACCGATGGGCAGATCCTCGTCAAAGTTGTGGTCGGCGGAAACGTATCCGCGGCCATTCTTCAGACGCATTTCGATGGCCAGCTTTCCCCCCTCGGCCACCGTGGCCATGTGAAGATTCTTGTCCAGGACGGTAAAGTCGGCATCTTCTTCAATCATCCCGGAAGTCACCACCCCGGGCTTGTCCCAGTTGAGGTAGATCGTTTTGGGGTGATCGCTGTTCAACTTGAAGGGGATCTGTTTCACGTTGAGGATGATGTCGGTGGCATCCTCAGTGACACCGGGAATGGGCGAGAACTCATGCAGCACCCCCTCTATCTTGACTGCGGTGATGGCTGCTCCCTCAATCGAGCTCAAGAGCGCGCGACGGATGGCGTTGCCGACGGTCGTGCCCCAGCCTCGCTCAAATGGCTGTGCTGAAAATTTTCCATAACGATCCGTCATCGTTTCTGGATCCGTTGCCAAACGCTTGGGTTTCTGAAAGCCTTTCCACATTCTCTTTAACCTCCCTGGCCCGTCAGGGCTAAGCGAAAACCTTCTCCTCCGCTGTCCCCCGCCCAAAAATCCAGCCTGGCGGTGGCCGGCGAACGCCTGACTATCTGCTGTACAATTCCACGATCAACTGTTCCTGGATGGGCGGCGTGACGATCTCCTCGCGCTTGGGGAGGCCAAGGACCCGGCCCTTGAAGTGCTGGCGGTCCACCTCCAACCAGGAAGGCACCGACCGGCCCTGGGCCAGGTCACGCGCCCGCATGGCCTCCACGTTCTGGTGCAAACCCTCTTTCAAGGAGATTTCATCACCCGTGTTGACCAGGTACGAAGGGATATTGATCTTCCTCCCGTTCACCCGAACGTGGCCGTGGAGAACCAACTGCCGGGCATGCGCCCGCGAACTGGCCAGGCCCAGGCGATGCGCAACCGTATCCAGCCGCCGCTCCAACTGATAGAGCAGGTTCTCCCCCGTGACCCCCTTCTGCCGCTCGGCCTTGTCAAAATAGTTCCGGAATTGCCGTTCCAGCACGCCATAGACGCGCTTGGTCCTTTGCTTTTCTCGGAGCTGGAGGCCGTAGCCCACCAGCTTGCTCTTCGGGCGGCGTCCCGAGCCGTGTTGGCCGGGCGGAAAATTGCGCTTTTCAATGGCGCATTTGTCGGAGAAGCACCGCTCCCCTTTCAGGAAAAGTTTGATGCCCTCACGCCGACAGAGGCGACAGACTGCTTCACGGTATCGTGCCAACGTCTTCTCCTTATCCCAGGTCGGCCGTCCGCCGGCCGCCGCCCAGCCAAGTTGCCTTGGCTGCGAACAGCCGACCGCGGACGGCAGACTGCTTCAAACTCTTCGCCGCTTGGGCGGCCGGCAGCCGTTGTGCGGAATGGGCGTAGCATCCTTGATGGAGGTGATCATGATGCCGCCGCTTGCCACAGCCCGGATCGCCGATTCGCGTCCCGAGCCGGGGCCTTTCACGCGCACTTCCACCGACTTCATGCTGTAATGCTCGCGGGCCGAGCTGGCGCACCTGGCACCCGCCTGCTGCGCGGCAAAGGGCGTGCCTTTGCGCGAGCCTTTGAAGCCCAGCGATCCAGCCGAGGACCACGCCAGAACATTTCCCTCCATGTCGGTTATGGTCACGAACGTGTTGTTGAACGTCGCCGCAATGTGGGCGATCCCGGCAGGCACCACTCGCTTCTCTCGCTTCTTTTTGAACTCCTTCTTGCGTTTAGCGGCCTTCGCCACGGTGGGCGGGGCAGCCGGTTGCGCTCCTTTTTTTGCCACAGTTCACCTCTCCGTTTCAGCCGGAACCGCCTCAAGCTCAAAACCTATTTCCTGACCATGACCCGCTTCTTGGTGGCGATAGCGCCTTTGCGCGGGCCCTTGCGGGTGCGAGCGTTGGTATGCGTCCGCTGGCCCCGGACGGGAAGATTTCGTCGATGGCGCAGGCCGCGGTAGGCTCCCATCTCGATCAGAGTACGAATATTTTGCGAGATCTCCTTGCGCAGATCGCCCTCGACACCACCTTCCTCTTCGATCGTCCGCCGAATGCGGGTGATCTCCTCATCGGTGAGGTCTTTCACCTTTTTCATCACGTCCACCCGCGACTTGGCACAGATGCTGCGGGCGCGGGGCTGCCCGATGCCATAAATGGACGTGAGCCCGACGAACATTCTCTTGTTGGGCGGTAAATCCACTCCAGAGATTCTTGCCATTCCTGCTCTTCCTTTCCTCCCTCGTCCCTCGCCCATCGTCAACCGGACCCGGCTCCGCGGTTGACGAATGGCGAAAAACGAATAGCGATTATCCTTGCCGTTGCTTATGTTTCGGGTTTTTGCAAATCACCCGAACGACGCCGCGGCGGCGAATGATCTTGCATTTATCACATATCCGTTTCACCGATGAGCGCACTTTCACGTTCTCCCCCGGACTACTTATAACGATAGACAATGCGGCCGCGCGACAGATCGTAAGCCGAAAGCTCCACCGCTACCTTGTCGCCCGGCAGGATGCGAATGAAGTTTTTCCGCATCCGGCCGGAGATGTGAGCCAGCACCACGTGCTTGTTCTCCAGTTGCACGCGAAACATGGCGTTGGGCAAGGGTTCGATCACGGTAGCCATTACCTCAATGGCGTCTTCTTTTCCCGATTCCTCCGTGTTGCGCTTCTTCTCAGGGTAGCGCTGCTTTGCCATATTCTCCTATGCCGCCCGCATGGACGCCGGGCCGGCCGGTACCTCCTCCATCAGGGCCGGGTCAGCACCCAGGGCCCGTTTTGCGTGACGGCGACGCAGTGTTCGAAATGAGCGGAGTAGCCGCCATCCTCGGTGACCGCCGTCCAGCGGTCCTCCAAAATCCTGACGCCGGCCGCGCCGGTGTTGACCATCGGCTCGATCGCCAGCACCATGCCTTCTTTCAGCCGAGGGCCATGGCCGGCATGGCCGTAGTTGGGCAGTTGGGGGTCTTCGTGCAACTGCGTTCCGATGCCGTGGCCGACAAAATCGCGAACCACCGTTAAGCCGTTCCCTTCCACGTGCTCCTGGATGGCGGCGGAGATGTCCGACAGGCGGTTCGAGAGCACCACCTTCCCAATCGCCTTGTCAAGAGCCTCCTCGGTCACGCGCAAAAGCTTGTCCAGCTCGGGCCTCACCCGGCCCACCGGAACGGTGATGGCGGCGTCGGCAAAGTAGCCATCGAGCGAGACGCCCACGTCAATCGAAAGAATGTCTCCGGCCGCCAGTTTCCGCTCGGATGGGATCCCATGCACGATCTCGCTATTCACCGAGGTACAGAGCACGCAGGGATAATTCATGTATCCCTTGAAGGCCGCCATGGCGCCTGCCTGAGCGATGCGGCGTTCCGCTTCACGTTCCAAATCCAGGGTGGCCACCCCCGGCCCGACCATCTTCCGCAGCGCCTCCAGCAGGTCGTACACAACCATCCCGGCACGGTGCATCTTTTCAAGCTCGGCCTTTGCTTTGCATATGATCATAGGCTCGACACAATTTCAGCACCTCACGGGTCACCTGCTCGAGCGAGAGCTTTCCGTCCACCCGATGAACCTTCCCGCTGCGCCGGTAATACTCGACAAGCGGCGCGGTTTCTTTTTCGTAGGCTTCGAAGCGCGCCCGGACGACGGCTTCCCGGCTATCATCGTGACGCCGGGTAAGTTCGCTGCCGTCGTCATCGCAGCGACCTTCCACGCGCGGCGGCCGATCGTAGATGTTGTAGATACGACCGCAAACCTTGCAACCGCGCCGGCCCGCCAGCCGTCGCATCAGTTCCTCCATGCCCACCGCCAGGTAAATCACCTTCGGCCGGCCCCAGCCAGCGGCGGTCAAAATCTGATCCAGCCGCTCGGCCTGAGCCATCGTCCGCGGAAAGCCGTCGAGGATAAAGCCGTTCTTGCAGTCGTCCTGCTTGATGCGTTGCTCGACGATGGCGCAAACCATGTCGTCGCTTACCAGCTCGCCCCGAGCCATCACCGCTTTGGCCTCGAGCCCGAGCGGCGTTTCCCGGCGGACAGCCTCGCGCAGGATGTCGCCCGTGGCAATCTGCGGGATACCGCAACGCCGGGCCAGTTCCTTCGCCTGAGTCCCCTTGCCGGCTCCCGGCGGCCCGAGCAGGATAAACGCGCCCGGCGACCCCGCCGCCTTTTGGCGGGTGGCCATGGCCTTTTTCCTCTTGCTAGCCACGCCTTCCCCGAATGCGGCCCTTGCGGACAAAGCCATCGTAGTGCCGCATAACGAGCTGAGCCTCGATTTGACGGACCGTGTCCATGGCCACCCCCACCACGATCAACAGCGAGGTCCCGCCAAAATAGAATTGGACGCCAAGGCCTTCCAGGATCCATCGCGGGAAATGGGCGTCAATCCAGCCGCCCATCAGCGGCAAATGCTGCAACTTGATCCCGGAAATCATCCATTCCGGGAGAACGCAAATCGCGGCCAGATAGACCCCGCCGACAAAGGTCAAGCGCGTCAAGATCTTGTTGATATATTCCGAGGTGTTTCGCCCCGGCCGGATCCCCGGAATGAACCCGCCGTATTTGCGCATATTTTCGGCAAGCTCGGTCGGATTGAAAATAATCGAAATATAGAAGTACGCGAAAAAGATGATGAACAGGATATAGAGCAGGGTATAGAGCGGCTCGCCCCACATCAGCGCCTTGGCGAAGGAGTCCATGAACTGGGACTTCTCCCGGAAGAACATCGCAATGGTCTGCGGGAAAGTGAGGATGGACGAGGCAAAGATGGGCGGGATCACGCCGCCCGAATTCACCCGCACGGGCAAGTAAGTCATCTGCCCGCCCATCATCTTTCTGCCCACTACCCGCTTGGCATACTGCACCGGGACGCGGTGCTGGCCGCCCTCGAAAAATACGATGAAGCCGACCACCACCACCATCCCGATAAGCAGCAAGATGACCGCGAGCCCCGTAAAGCTTCCCCACGCCTGAATGCTGATCTTCTCCCAGAGATCGAAAACCGCCCGGGGCAGGCCGACGACAATCCCGGCGAAGATCAAAAGCGACATGCCATTCCCCACCCCACGGTCGGAAATCTGCTCGCCCAGCCACATGATGAAGGCGGTGCCGGCCGTGAAGGTGATCATCGTCATCAAAATGAAACTGAGGCCGGGAGTCGTCACGAAGGAGGCCTGGCCCGGCCCCGACTGCTTCATCAAGGTGAGCGCGATCGTCATGGATTGAAACGCGCCCAGGACCACGGTGAGGTAGCGCGTGTACTGGGTGATCTTGCGACGGCCCAGTTCGCCCTCTTTTTGCAGCCGCTCGAGGTACGGCCAGACTACCGTCAGCAACTGCAAGATGATCGAGGCGGTGATGTAAGGCATGATCCCCAGGGCAAAGATGGTCATGCTCCGAAAACTGCCGCCGGAGAAGATGTCAATCAGCCCCAGCAGCGTGCCCCGGTTCTGCTCAAAAAACTGCCGGAGCAGCTCAGCATTGATGCCCGGTGTGGGGATGTGCGCGCCGAGGCGATAGACGGCGAGCACGGCCAGCGTAAAGAGCAGGCGCTTGCGGAGATCAGGGATGCGAAAGACGTTACGTAGCGCTTCCCAGAACTTCAACCTTCCCTCCCGCCTGAAGAATTTTTTCGCGAGCCGACTTGCTGAAGGCATGTGCCTGAACAGTGAGAGCTGCCTTCAGCTCGCCGTCGCCCAGAATCTTGATGCCGTCGCGCACCTGCTTGACCAGCCCCGCCTCTTCGAGCCGCTCCGGGGTAATGGTTTCGCCCGCGGCAAAGGCGGCCAGTTGATCCAGATTCACGATGGTAAACTCTTTCCGAAACGGATTGTGGAACCCGCGCTTCGGAATGCGCCGATGGAGAGGCATCTGGCCGCCTTCGAACCCGCCGCGGCGGCTGTAGCCGGTGCGCGAAAGCTGCCCCTTGTTGCCGGCACCGGCCGTCTTGCCGGTCCCCGAACCCATGCCGCGACCCACGCGATGCTTGCGATGGCGCGAGCCTTTGGGCGGATGAAGCGACGATAAATTCACGCGATGCTCCTCAACCGGAAACTTTCACCAGGTGCGCAACCTTGGCCACCATGCCCCGGATCTCCGGCGTATCCGGCCGCTCGACCGTCTGCTGAAGCTTGCGAAAACCCAGCCCGCGGATGATGCGACGCTGTTTTTCCGGGCAAGCGATGGTGCTCCGCACCCAGGTGATTTTCAGCCATTTACTGCTCGCCATAGCCGGCTCTCGCTAAAGCTCTTCCACTTGCTTGCCCCGCATCGCCGCCACATCTGCGCGATCCCTCAACTTCAAGAGCGCGTCAAAGGTGGCCTTGAGGACGTTGTGGGGGTTGGTGGTGCCAAGCGATTTCGTCAGCACATTCTGGATCCCGGCCGCCTGCATGACCGCCCGGACGGCCCCGCCGGCGATGACGCCCGTGCCGTCGCCCGCCGGCTTCACCAGCACCCGGCTGGAGCCGTACTGCCCCATCACCTGGTGCGGGACGGTGGTGCCGTTCAGATGGACCTTCACCAAACTCTTCTTGCCGCTCTCGATCGCCTTGCGTATCGCCATGGCCACCTCGCGAGCCTTACCCATGCCGTAGCCGACATGACCGTTGCGATCGCCCACCACCACCAGCGCCGAGAAGCTCAGGTTCTTGCCTCCCTTGACCACCTTGGTGACGCGGTTGATCGACACCACCTGGTCCTTCAGCTCCAACTGTGATGCATCCACCTGAGTTCGCAATGCCATCCTCTCTTTGATTGCCGTTTTCCCCATGTCAGAACTTCGCACCGCCGATCGAATCAGAACTTGAGTCCCGCCTCGCGGGCAGCCTCGGCCAGAGCTTTCACCCGGCCGTGATACTTGTATCCGCCACGGTCAAAGACGACCGCGGTCACCCCCAGGGCTTTGGCCCGTTCAGCAAGGATCTGGCCGATCACCCTGGCAGCAGCCACGTTTCCGCCGCCCTTCAGCTTTTTGCGCACTTCGTTATCCCGGCTGGAGGCGGAAACAAGGGTCTTTCCCTCAGAATCGTCAACGAGCTGCCCATAAATGTGTCCGAGCGAACGATAGACATTCAGCCGGGGGCGCTCGGCGGTGCCTGCCATGCGGGCGCGCACCCGCGCATGCACCCGCCGTCGGTGCTCATTGCGCGAGATCTTCGAAAGCATTCTCCAACCTCCCGGCGGCCACGGCACTAGGTCTTGGCAGTCGCCGCCGCTTTGCCGGCTTTCTTCTTGAGCGTCTCGCCGGTGTAGTGGATGCCTTTCTGTTTATAGGGATCGGGCGGGTGCAGGCCGCGGATGTTCGCGGCCACCTGGCCGACCAGTTGCCGATCGTTCCCCGCCACCACCACGTGCGTTTGCTTCTCCACCGTCACCGTTATCCCCCGCGGAATGGGAAAATCGATCGTGTGCGAGTACCCCAGGTTAAAGACGACCGCGTTGACCTTTACCTCGGCTTTGTAGCCGACCCCGGCGATATCGAGTTCTTTCTGAAAACCTTTGGTCACGCCGACGACCGCGTTGTTGACCAGCGCGCGGGCCAGGCCATGCCTCGCTTTTTGAAGGTCGTTGGCGCGCTGCGCGAGCACTTGGCCGTCCTTCACTTCAAAGCGAATCCCCGGCGGGATGGGAACCAGGAGATTGCCCTTGGGTCCTTGAACGTCCACTCCGGTATCGGTTACCTGCACCGTGACACCGGGCGGAATCGGAATCGGTTTTCGGCCCACACGCGACATGCTTGCCTACCAAATCTCACAGAGTATTTCCCCGCCGACGCCTATCCGGCGGGCGGTTTTGCCGGTCATCAAACCCTTTGGCGTGGTCATGATGCTGATGCCCATGCCCCCGAAAACCGGCCGAACCTCGGACTTGGCGATGTAAACACGGCAGCCGGGACGGGAGACGCGCCGGATGCCGGTGATGACGCTCTGCTTCCCCGGCGTATACTTCAGCATCAAGCGCAGCAGCTTGTGGTTCTTTCCCTCCTCCACCGTCTTGAAGCTGCTGATGTAACCTTCTTCCTTGATGATCCGCGCCAGCTCCATCTTGAACTTCGAGAACGGCACATCTACTTTGGGTTGACGGGCGCGAATGCCATTGCGGATTCGCGTCAACATGTCGGCAACGGGGTCCGTGTTCATCTCTCTTTTACCAACTCGCTTTCGCTACCCCGGGGATTTCACCCTTCAGGGCCAGATTCCGGAAACAGATGCGGCAGAGCCGAAATTTGCGGAGGTAACCGCGAGGGCGGCCGCAGAGCAAACAACGATTCCGCTGCCGGATCTTGTATTTGAGTTTTTTTCTCAACTTCGCTTCCTGACAGGTTCTTGCCAAAGTCTTCAACCTCCCCGCCCCAGGCCGATCAGGCCGGGGCTGACCGGCCTAGGCCCCAACGGCACGCCGAGCAATTTTAGCAGCGCGGCCGCTTCCGGATCCCCCTTGGCCGTGGTCACAATCGTGATGTTCATGCCCTTGATCTTCTCCACGCGCGAATAGTCTATCTCAGGGAAAATCAGTTGATCGCGCAGGCCGAGGGTGTAATTTCCCCGGCCATCAAACGCTTTGCCCGGCAGCCCTTTGAAGTCGCGCACCCGCGGCAGGGCGACGTTGCAAAGCCGGTCTAGAAATTCGTACATGCGCTCACCCCGCAGGGTCACGCAGGCCCCGATTGGCATCCCTTTGCGCACTTTGAAAGCGCTGATGGATTTCTTGGCGCGAGTGATGATCGGCTTCTGCCCGGTGATGGCAGCGAGCTCGTGGGCAGCGCCATCCATGATCTTGATATTCTGGGTGGCTTCGCCGACCCCCATGTTGACCACAATCTTTTCGAGCCGCGGCACCGCCATCGGGTTCTTGTAACCGAACTCCTTCATCAGTGCCGGAACCACGTTGGTTTTGTACCGCTCCTTTAACCTGCTCGCCATCCCTTATCTCCCCTCGCGCCCTTCCCTCACCGTTCTCCAGTCGCTGTTCTCCATTCCCTATTTCTCTAAAGTCGTCCCGCACCGCCGGCAAACCCGCACTCGCGTGCCGTCGGCAAGCGCCTGATGGCCGACGCGAGTGGGTTTGTTGCATCCGGGGCAAACCAGCATCACGTTGGAGATGGCCATCGGCCCTTCCCGCTCGACAATGCCCCCTTTGATATTCTTGGCCGGGTTCGGCCGGGTGTGGCGCTTGATCATGTTGGCGTGCTCGACAAACAGTCGCCTGTCTTCGAGTTCCACGCTCAAGACCCGGCCCGTCTTGCCTTTGTCGCGGCCGGAAATCACCCGCACGGTGTCGCCCTTCCGAATCGAGAGCAAAGGAAACGGTTGCGCCATCGCTACCAAACCTCCGGGGCGAGAGAAATAATCTTCAGAAATTTCTTTTCGCGCAGTTCGCGAGCCACCGGCCCGAACACCCGCGTGCCCACCGGCTCACCCGCTTCGTTGATGAGCACGGCGGCGTTGTCATCGAAGCGGATATAGGTGCCGTCGCGACGGCGGTGCTCCTTCCGGGTTCTGACCACCACCGCCTTGACCACCTTGCCCTTCTTGATTTGCGAGTCCGGGGCCGCTTCCTTGACCGACGCGGTGATGATATCGCCCAGGCCTGCCTTCAAGCCGACGTCGCCGCCGACGGGCAGGATGGCAGAAATGCGCCGGGGGCCGGAATTATCCGCCACCGTGAGCCAGGTTCGCATCTGGATCATGGTCGCCTTCTCCTATTCCTGGCCGCTCGCTCCGATTCCTTCGCGGCTCGCCCGCCCCACCACCCCGGCCAGCCGCCACCGCTTGAGCTTGGAAAGCGGCCGGGTCTCCACAATCCGCACCGTATCGCCCGGGCGAGCATCGTTGCGCTCGTCGTGGGCATAAAACTTCTTCGAGAGTTTGACCACGCGCTTGTAGAAGGGGTGTTGCTTGAGCCGCGTCACCCGCACCACAATCGTCTTGTTCATGCCCGCGCTGACAACCACGCCCGTCTTCGACTGCCGACGGCGGCGCTCGCTCCTATCCTCGGTCATGGCTCTTCTCCAGTTCCCGCTCGCGCAAAACGGTTTTGACGCGCGCCAGGTCACGCCGCAGGTTGCGCAACTTGGTGGTGCTCTCCGCCTGTCCGGCGGCCATCTGGAATTTCAGCCGAAAGCGTTGCTCCATCAATTCCTTTTCCCTCAACCTCAATTCGGCTTCGGAAAGCTCGCGCCATTTCTCTGGCTTCTGGGCCACGGCTAGACTCCCCACTGGCGCGTCACGAACTTGCTCCTGACCGGAATCTTGTGGGCCGCCAGTTCGAGCGCCTCTTGCGCCAATCCCGCTTCGATTCCCGCCATCTCAAACAGGATGCGGCCCGGCTTCACCACCGCCACCCACTGCTCCGGCGCGCCTTTTCCCTTCCCCATGCGCGTCTCGGCCGGCTTCTTGGTGATGGGCTTGTCGGGAAAAATCCGAATCCAAAGCTTGCCGCCGCGCTTGATAAAGTGGGTGATCGCAATGCGGGCAGCTTCAATTTGCCGGTCGGTGATCCAGCCACATTCCAGGCTCCGCAGGCCGTAGTCGCCGAAAGAAAGCCGGGAGCCGCGCCAGGCCTTGCCGCGCATGCGACCGCGATGTTGCTTGCGGTATTTCACTTTTCTCGGCATCAACATGACGCGCTAGCTCCTCCCCGCCGGAGAGTTTTTCTCTTTGGGTTGGGGCAGGATGTCGCCGCGGTAGATCCAGCACTTGACGCCGATCACCCCGTAGGTCGTCCGCGCCTCAGCCAGGCCGTAGTCAATGTCCGCCCGCAGGGTCTGCAAAGGCAGCCGGCCTTGCAAATACCATTCCGAGCGGGCAATCTCAGCCCCGTTCAACCGCCCTGAAACGCGCACCTTGATCCCCTTGCAGCCAAACCGCTGGGCGGAATCGACCGCCTTGCGCATGGCCCGGCGGAAGGCAACCCGTTTCTCAAGTTGAAGCGCAATGGACTCACCCACCAGTTGGGCATTCAACTCCGGGCGATGCACTTCCTGAATGTCAATATGCACCTCGCGGTGGGTGCGATTTTGGATTTCGCTCTTCAGCTTCTCGATCTCGGCGCCCTTACGGCCGATGACAATGCCCGGCCGAGCGGTATAAATGCGTATGACCAGCTTGTTGGCGGCGCGCTCGATGTCAATCGAACTGACGCCGGCGGTGCGCAGTTTTTCCTTGAGTTGCCGGCGAAGCTGCAAGTCTTCATGCAGCAGATCGGCGTACTCTTTCTTGGCGAACCAGCGCGAAGCCCAGGTCTTGTTCACGCCAATCCGAAATCCATAGGGATGCGTCTTCTGTCCCAAGGTCAATCCTCCTCGTGCCGTTCCAAATCGTTTCTCCCCATCAAGCGAAAAATGTCCGTGCCCCGTACGGGCCGTCCCGGCCATGCACCCTCAGGCAAACCCCTTGGGAAAGGCACTAGGGCTTCTCCTTATCGGCTTTGGCCTTGCCCGATGCGGGCTTCGCCGAGGGGGCCGCTTTCGGCGCCGCGGGCGCTGCCTTTTCCCCCTTGCCTTTCTCGGCCCTGGGGGCCACGCCGCCCGGCCGGGGCTGCTCTTCCTCACCCGTTACAAAAATCGTGATGTGCGCGGTGCGGCGCAGATAGCGATAGGCGCGGCCAAAGGGCGCCGGTCGAACGCGCTTCCAGCGCGGGCCTTCGTTGACCCAGCACTTCGAAACCACCAGATTGTCCACATCCACTTTCTCAGACTTCTGCTCCGCATTGGCGATGGCGGAACGCAGGCATTTCTCAATATCCTTGGCCGCGCGCTTGCGAGTGAGGCGCAGCGTTTGGATGGCCTGGTCCGCCTGCCGCCCGCGGATCAGATCCAGAACCAGCCGGGCCTTCTGCGGCGACATCCGGACGTATCGGGTTACGGCTCTTGCTTCCACCATCCGCCAACCTCAACGGAGCGGAACGCCTCCGCGTTCCCTTTCCACTTCCCCCGGAGGAAAGGCTCAACCCTTCCTCAAGATTTTTTCCAGGCCATCCGCCTAAGCCTTCGGCGTTGCCGGAGTCGCGCCTGGCGGGGCGGCGCCGCCCGCTGCCGGGGCAGGCGCTCCCGGCGCAGCCGCTGCCGCTTTCTCCAGCGCTACTCGAACCGAGTGCCCGCGGAATTGCCGCGTGGGCGAAAATTCACCGAGGTGATGGCCGACCATCTGTTCCGTCACATAGACCGGAATAAACTTCCTGCCGTTGTGGACGGCAAAGGTGTGGCCGACCATCTCCGGCAGGATGGTCGAGCGCCGCGACCACGTCTTGACCACCTTCTTCTCGTTGCGATGGTTCAGCTCGGTGATCTTTTCGCGGAGATGATGATCCACGAATGGTCCCTTTTTTATCGAACGAGCCATAAAGTTTCCTCACACCCCGATGGTTATCGGGGCTTGTGCCGCTCCACGATCCAAAAGTCGGTGCGTTTGTTGTGGCGGGTCTTGTAGCCCAGCGTGGGCTTGCCCCAGGGCGTTTGCGGGTGCTTGCCCTTGACGCGACCTTCGCCGCCGCCGTGGGGGTGGTCCACCGGGTTCATGGCCGTGCCGCGGGTGGTGGGCCGCACTCCCATCCAGCGCTGGCGGCCCGCCTTGCCGATGGTGATATTTCCGTGATCCAGATTGCCCACCTGGCCGATCGTGGCCACGCAGTCCATCAAGACCTTGCGCACTTCGCCTGAGGGCAACTTGACGAGCGCGTAAGAATCTTCTTTGGAAACGAGCTGGGCGGCCCCGCCGGCCGCGCGCACCATCTGCCCGCCGCGGCCCGGATACAGCTCGATGTTGTGAATCAGCGTGCCCGGCGGAATGTTCCGCAAGGGCAGAGCGTTGCCCGGCAAAATGTCGGCCGACGGACCCGTCATCACGGTTTGCCCCACCTCCAGGCCAAGCGGCTGGAGGATGTATCGCTTTTCGCCGTCCGCGTAGTGCAAAAGGGCGATGCGGGCGGAACGATTGGGGTCGTATTCGATCGAGGCCACTTTCGCCGGGACGTTGACCTTGTCGCGCCGAAAATCAATGGCGCGGTAGCTGCGCTTGTGGCCGCCGCCCCGGTGCCACATCGAGACGCGTCCCAGGCTGTTGCGGCCGCCGGTGCGCGGCTTGGGCCCAGTCAGGCTCTTGAGCGGCTTTTCCGCAGTGATCTCGCTGCGGTCCAGCACGGTGATAAAGCGTCGCGATGGGGTGTACGGTCGGTACGTCTTTATAGCCATCGGCACTTACCCCCTTCCCTAAACGTTCTCCGCGTACTCAATCATTTTTTCACCGGCAGCCAGCTTGACGTAGGCCTTCTTCCAATCGGGCCGGTAACCTTCGGTGCGGCCGCGGCGGCGCATCTTTCCCACCAGGTTCGACGTGCGCACAGCCGATACGCGAACCTTGAAAATCTGTTGCACCGCTTCCTTGATCTGCGTCTTGGTGGCGCGGGCGTCCACGGCAAAAACCAGCGTGCCCTGCGTTTCTTTTACCCCGAGACCTTTCTCGGTGATGATCGGCCGCTTGATGATGTCGAAGACGGTCATGGTTCGAGTCCTACTTCTTCTTCCGTGGCGCCGGCTTCCGGGCAGGCTTTCCCGCCGCGGCTGACTTCGATTTCTTCTCCCGGGCCGGTTTCTTCACGGC
The DNA here is from genome assembly GCA_036514995.1 of Candidatus Acidiferrales bacterium. Lineage (NCBI taxonomy): Bacteria > Pseudomonadati > Acidobacteriota > Terriglobia > Candidatus Acidiferrales > Candidatus Acidiferrales bacterium. The sequence goes on along the minus strand of DATBWB010000180.1, from coordinate 2,048 downwards.
CGCTTTCCTTGCCGGCTTCGCGCCGGGTGGCGCCGCTTCCGCGGTGGTCGGCTCGGCAGCGGGTTTCCCTGGCTCCTCTGCTTCCCTCGCCTCTCTCTTTTCGGGCAAGATCGCCTTCTGCAGTTTCACAACAGCGTCTTGAGAAAAGAAGACCCGCTGGTGCGCCAGAACGTCGTAAGGATGCAGCTCGTGGGTGGCCATCAGCTTGACGCCATGGAGGTTGCGCGAGGCAAGCAGGAGATTGCGATTTTCGCCTGTGCTGACGATCAACGCCGACCCGTCTGCGCCCAGGCGGTCGAGCGCCTGGCGCAGTGGCTTTGTCTTATGATTTTCGAGGTTAAAGGCATCCACCACCGTCAACCTTTGCTCGCCCAACTTGGCTGAAAGCGCCGAACGCAAGGCGTTCAGCAAAACTTTCCTCGGGATCGAATAGCTGTAGTCGCGCGGCTGAGGGCCATGCACCGTGCCGCCGTGCCGCCAGAGTGGCGACCGGATCGAACCCACGCGGGCCCGCCCCGTTCCCTTCTGCCGCCAGGGCTTTCTTCCGCTGCCGCTGACCTCACCGCGAGTCTTGGTCTTATGCGTCCCGGCGCGAAGCCCGGCGAGATGGTTCCGCACCGCTTCATAGAGCACGTGCTCGTTCACCCGGCAAGCGAACACGGCGTCAGCCAACTCAAGCTTGCCGACCGTCTTGTTCTCCAGGTTTTTAACTTCGACTGTCGCCATGCCCTGCCCCGCGTTCTCCTTCTTCCAAGAACTACTGTCTCGTTTTCTTCACCACCAGGTAGCGTCCGACAGCGCCCGGCACGGCGCCGCGGACAAGAAGCAAATTTTCTTCGGCATCAATGTGCACCACCTCGAGGTTGCGCACCGTCACCCGATCCGTCCCCATGTGGCCCGGCATGCGCGCTCCCGGCCAGACGCGTGCGGGGAAGGAGCTGCCGCCAATCGAACCGGGCGCGCGGTGAAACATCGAGCCGTGAGTCCTGCCGCCGCCGCGGAAGTGATGCCGTTTCACGCCGCCGGCAAAGCCCTTCCCCTTGCTGATGCCGGTAACGCTCACTTTTTCTCCGACCCGGAATTGGTCCACCAGCACCTTGTCGCCGACTTTTGTCTCGCCGCCCGTCTCGCTGCGAATCTCGCGCAGAAACCGCCCCGGGGCCACGCCGGCCTTCTTGAAATGGCCGGTCTTGGGCTTATTGACCCGCTGCGGCTTGATGAATTCGACCAGGCCGAGCTGCACTGCGTCGTAGCCATCCTTGTCCCGCGTCTTCTTCTGCACCACCACGCACGGCCCGGCCTGAATGACCGTGGCAGGGATGGCGTCGCCTGAGCGAGAAAAAATCTGGGTCATTCCGAGTTTGATTCCTAAAATTCCTTGTACCGCCATAGTTCAGTGCCCCGTGCCCGGTGCCCAGCGACCGGTCGGGCGATCCTGAACTGGTCGCTGGCCTGCCCCGAGCGAAGCCGAGGGGTCGCCGATCGCTGCTGGTCGCTTCACTTCCCGTGCTCCTTGCCAAATGCCTTGATCTCGACGTCCACGCCGGCGGGCAAGTCGAGTTTCATCAACGCTTCCACCGTGTCCGGCGTTGGATCCAAAATATCAATCAACCGTTTATGAGTGCGGATCTCAAACTGCTCCCGCGATTTCTTGTCCACGTGCGGCGAGCGATTGACCGTCCAGCGATTGATCGTGGTCGGAAGCGGTATGGGGCCGGCCACCTGCGCCCCCGTGCGCTTGGCCGTCTGGACAATCTCCGAAGTGGACTGGTCCAGGATGCGGTGATCAAAAGCCTTCAAACGAATCCGAATTTTTTCTCGCAAGATGCTCATCCTCTGCTCTCTATTCCAATACCTCCGTCACCGCTCCTGCTCCTACGGTGTGCCCGCCTTCTCGTATCGCAAAGCGCAACCCCTTGTCCATCGCCACCGGCGTGATCAACTGCACGTCCACCGTCACGTTGTCCCCCGGCATCACCATCTCCACCCCCGCCGCCAGCTTCACGTCCCCCGTCACGTCCGTCGTCCGAAAGTAAAACTGCGGCCGA
>DATBWB010000179.1 GCA_036514995.1 Candidatus Acidiferrales bacterium | reverse complement strand
ACGCTCCATTCGGCGTCGCGAATGGACTTCGTTTGCGGCAGGAAATCCGGCAGCTTGCCGGCGTCGAACTCGGCCTGGCGCCGCGCGCGGGCCGTCATCAACTCGCGGCGGCGCTGTTCGAACTTGCGAGCGAGCTTGGCGAGGAAAGCGAGCGCCTGGGCGCTGAGGATTTCCGTGGCGGCCAGTGTCAATCGGGCGCGGACTTCGACGCCTTTCGGGAGCAGTGTAGGGCGGCTCATGATGGGTCTTCCTCGTCGTTGATCTGATTGGGGTGAGCGCGAGAACCGCGCCACTTCCACGATATGAAAAGGCGATCCACAATGTCTGGTGCAATGCATTATACATAATCGTTTCTCAACGCCAACCCAGCGGTCTAGAATAAGATTTCTGATGGGTGCATAAGCACAATTTAGCCGACAATCCGGGGCGGATTGCGCAGGTAAGTGGCGACTTACAGGCACGCGCGGGGCGCGACGGCATGGCCGAAGCTTTTGTTATAATCCGCCCCTTTCCCCCCGGTCGGCGGGTGGCGCTGCGGCGCAGCACACCTCCTCCTCGTAACCCTTTCTCTCATTCGAACGGAGCAGGCGCACCATGACTGAACGACTCGACCTATTGAAGATCGCCCGGGAAGAACAGAGCGGTAACCTGTTCAAGCTGCTGGACAGCATCTACCAGCGATCCGGGATCCAGCCGCGGGGCATTTCCGACGCGATCATCTGGGAAGGCGGAAACCCGTACGGCAGCGTGCAGCCGGTCGCGCACGCACTTACCGATATGTTCGCGCTGAACGGCACGCTCATGGCGCTCGACGTGCTGGGCTTGCCGTTCCTCGGCGTGCCCATGATGGCGCAGTTCCGGCACGACACCAGGCTCGCCTCGCTCGAATGGTTCGGCAAGCTTGAATACACCGCGATCAAGTGGTCCACCGCCGGCGACTTCATGGTCAACGAGAACGGCAAGAAGGTGGTGGTCTTCGGCAAATCCGCCAATGCGCCGCTGCGCACCGCGGCCGGGGTCTACTGCAATGTCCGGCCCTACGGCACGATCACCAGCGTGCGTTTCATGCCCGGCCTGCCCTACTCGCAGGACGGCAAGAAGTTCCGGGTCGATCGGGACAGCGGCAACATCCACTCCGAGATGAATACTCCTGGAGTCAGGATGGCATACGCAGTGCGCTTGTTCCTGAAGATGGTGCACGAAACGCGGCAGATCGGGCGCGTGGCCACGAAACCAACCCAGGCCCAGGAAGACGCCGTCAACGCGGGGATCCTGCGCTGGCTATTGCAGGGCACGAAATTCGAGCTCAAGCGGCGCTATTCCGTCGACGCTTACGCCGAGCACAAGGCGAATGTCGACGCGATCGTCGCCTTGCTGCCCAAGGACTTCAAGGCCGGCATGGAGAACTGGGGTGGCGAAATCAACGAACATATCTCCGACACCAACTTCGGTCTACTGCTGCATGACATGATCCGGCAGCGCAAGGTCATCGTCTATGCAACGGACCTCGACGGGGACCGGCTGACGGATCTGATGGCGGATGCGCCCGACGTGCTGCGCGACTGGGGACAGATTGTCCTCGACCATGTCAAAGCCGGGGCCAAGATGCAGAAGGTCTGGAGCGAGATGGGCTTCAGCATGAAGAGCGGCAAGGACATGACGAGCGTCATGTACCGCATGCAGGGCGAGCCGATCTTCGAACAGACGCTGGGTTCCGCCGATGCGATGCTCCTGCGCCTGCTGGCCGGGGATGAGACGGTCGGCGGCGAGAAGCAACCCTACGATCCGAGGATCCACTTCGTCCTGATCACCGAGGCTTACAAGGCGGCAAATCCGGGCAATCAGGAACTCGCCCGCTGGCTGGACGCACAGCTCGAAACCTTCGACAAGATCTATAGCGGCAAGCGGCCCCGCTACATCGAGGGCTACAACAAGCTGAAGGAAGCGATCAAACCCTGGGGCAAGTAGGCGCCGGGCGGCCTTAGCAGGCAGCGCCCCATAGACAAAGCCCACGCCACCTGACGGTCGCGTGGGCTTCTTGTTGGATTCGGATCAGCCGGCCAGGGCCGGCTTGGCGCTCAGGAAGCGGCCTGAATGTTCGAGGCCTGCTTGCCTTTGGGGCCTTGGGTGACTTCGAACGACACCTTCTGGCCTTCCTTGAGGGTCTTGAAACCGCTCATCTGGATCGCCGAGAAGTGCGCGAACAGGTCCTCGCTGCCGTCGTCCGGCGTGATGAACCCGTAGCCCTTGGCGTCATTGAACCACTTCACCGTA
>DATBWB010000178.1 GCA_036514995.1 Candidatus Acidiferrales bacterium | reverse complement strand
GACAAGATCGATTCCGCTTCCGAAGCAAGAGTGGCCGAGCTTGTCGCCTCGGTGACGCTCGCGTTGGACAATCTTGAAACGCGGCCGGCCTACGTGCGCGTTCAGGAAGCAGCCCCCGCGGCTGCCGGCGGTGGCGGCGGATACGGGGCCTATTTTGGATCCATTCCGGACTTTGAAGAAATTCCGAACGGAGTGCGCTTTGCCGATGTTCGCCCCGGCAGCCCCGCCGATAAGGCGGGATTAAAGGCCGGCGACATCTTGATTGAATTTGATGGTCAACCCGTCAAGAACCTTTACGACTTCACCTACGGCCTGCGCCGGCACAAAGTGGGCGATCTGGTCCACGTCAAGGTGCTGCGCGGCAATCAGACCATCGCCGCCGATGTGACGCTGGCCCAACGCAAGTAGCGCCGGCATCTCCGATTTCTGGAGTCCGGTGGACTCCGTCGGAGTCCAAAAACCGGACCCTGCCGGCATGATCTGCGATTCCTCTTGAAATGGCCGCCGGGACGGCGGCGCTACACTAGAGATTGATGCGGATGCGAACGTCCACGGCCCGGCACATTTGCGGGTCGGGAGAAGCGAAAAAGGGATTGATGTCCACCTCGACGATTTCCGGAAATTCGGCGACGAGCTGGGAGAGGCGCTCGAGGGATTCGCGCAGGATGCCGAAGGCCACCGGCGGTTGGGCCCGGACGCCTTCGAGCAAGGCATGGCCGCGAATCTGGCGGATCATCTCGTCGGCATCGGCGTCGGTGATGGGAACCATGCGGAACACAACGTCGCGCAACGTCTCCACAAAAATACCTCCCAGGCCAAACATCAGCACCGGACCGTAATGCGGATCCGCGGTCACGCCGAGAATGGTTTCTCGCCCCGCAGAGTGCGGGGCGAGCCCGCCGGGCACCATCGCCTGCACAATGACTCGGCCCTCCCCGCCCGGCGGGGCCAACTTGTGGTGAGCTTGCCGAACCATGCCCGCGTAGGCGCGGGTGACTTGTTCGGCGGTCGCGAGCCCCAGCGCCACGCCGCCCGCCTCGGTCTTGTGAACGACATCTCCGGAAGCGATCTTCAGCGCCACCGGAAGACCGATTTCGGCGGCTGCCTTCTCGGCTGCCTCGGCGGAATGACAAACCTTGTAGCGGGCAAGAGGGATGCCACAAGCTTCCGCCACCGCGAAGGCTTCATCAAGGTGAAGTTGAGCCCGGCCGGCCGCCCGCACTCGCTCGAAGACGGTGGCCACCCGTTCCCGGTTCAGGTGGAAGTGGCGTACCTGGCCGAGGGGCTTGGCGCGCCAATGGCGGTAGCGCTCGAGCGCGGCCAGGCCGCGGGCGGCTGCTTCCGGGAAGGGATACATCGGCATGTGGTCGGGCATGGCCTGGCGCAGCTCGGCGCGAAATTCTTCCGGCGCCATAAACACGCCGACCATGGGCTTGGCGTAGCGTCGGCGAACGCTTTCCACCGCTCGGGCCACATCCATGGCGTGCACCATCAGCGGCGGCACAAACACGACGACCAGCGAGTCCACGCCCGGGTCGCGAAGAAGCAAGTCGCTGGCGTACTCGTACATCGGGGCATCGCCGGCCGGCAACATGTCCACTGGATTTATCACCGCCGCCTCGGCGGGGAGGCGTTGCTTGAGTCGCCGCGTCGTTTCCGGCAGAAGGGAGGCCATCTTCAGCCCATGGCCGACGAGCGCGTCGGTGGCCAGGATCGCCGGGCCGCCCGCGTTCGTCAGCACGGCGACGCGGTTCCCTTCCGGCAAGGGATTTTTGGCAAAGGCAATCCCCAGGTCAAAAAGTTCTTCCACCGACCCAGCGCGAATCACACCGCACTGATCGAGCATGGCATCAATCAAGACGTCGGTGCCGGCCAGGGCGCCGGTGTGAGAAACGGCGGCGCGGGCCCCGGCTACCGTCCGGCCCGATTTCACCACCAGGATGGGCTTCTGCTTGGTCAGCGCCCGGGTAATCTGCACAAACTTCCGCGGGTTGCCGAAGGATTCCAGGTACATCAAGATCAAGTTGGTGCGGGGGTCCTCGGCCCAATACTCGAGAAAATCGTTGCCGGAGGTGTCGGTCTTGTTCCCCATGCTGATGAAATAGGAAAGGCCGAGATTCACCTCGCGGGCAAGATTCAAAATGACAACCCCCAGGGCGCCCGATTGCGAAACGAAGGCCGCGTTGCCGTCGAGCGGAAAAGTCGGGGAAAAGGTAGCGTCCAGGCGGCAATCCGGGTCGGTATTGATCACGCCCATGCAATTCGGGCCGACCATGCGCATGCCATAGATGCCCAATTTTTGCTTAAGCTCGGCTTCGAGCTTCGCTCCCTCCGGGCCGGTCTCTTTGAAACCGGCGGTGATCACCACCAGTCCTTTGACGCCCTTCCTGCCGCAGTCGTCCACCGCCTCCAGCACAGCATCACGCGGCACCACCAGGATCGCCAGATCCACCGGCTCAGGGATCGCCGCCACCGAGGAATAGCATTTCATCGAGTGCAGAACTTGAGCCTTCGGATTGACCGGGTAGATCAGGCCGGTGAAACCGTATTCGATCAAATTGTGCAAGATCTGGTAGCTCAAAGAGTTTTGCCGAGCCGAGGCGCCAACTACCGCCACCGACTTCGGCCGGAGAATGGCATCCAAAGGGGAACTCATGTTCAAAGCATCCTGGGGGCACTTTCCACCCGCGCCTTCTCCCGAGCCGCCCATGTAGCCGCCCACCGGAGCGCCCGGCCGGAAAACTCTGAGAAGTCACTGGGGCAAAGAATGGTCTGGAATCCAGGCATACTTTTACCTGCCGGGGTCTCCCGCCCTGTTGCTGGCGGGTCAGCCCGGCCTTTGGGGATGGTTGCGCCGGCGATCTGTTCGGCCCGCCGTGGCAGGCTCAGGGCGAGGGCGGCGCGTCGGAGCCCGGCCCGTTCCGGTGCGCCGGGACCGTTGTTGAAGATAGATGGCCCGGCAGCCCGGCGAGCAAAAGAACAAAGTGGTTCCACCCTCAGCGAGACGCAAGGCCCGCGAAGGGTCCACTTGCATTCCACAGGTAGCGCATCGAGTCATTTCTTCGACTCCTTTTCCGGGCCCGGCGGCAGAGCGGGGTCGTCCCCGCTTGTGGTGATCGCGGCTTCTTTTTTGGACTCTTCCGATTCGGGCTCTCCAGAAGGCCGGAGCAGCGGCGACATAGCCGGCTTTTCGAGTTTCGCTTCTTGTGGTGAGCGCGGCCGAACCATTCGAGTTTCGATTTTCGGCTCACCAGGAGGATAGCCCGCTGGCCGGAGATGCCTCATGTGGTCGAGAGAGACCTTTCCATGCCACCAGCTCCACTCCATGGGATACACTTCCGGGTCAAACATGACCGTATAGAGATGCCAGACGATGACCGCCAGCGTGGCCAGAATAGCTTCGTAGTAGTGCACGAGCGTTGCGATGTCTGTTCCGATTTTTCCGAAGTGGCGCAGAGCGAAATCCTCAAACCAGAGCAGAAATCCGGTTAGCGTCATCACCAGCGAGCCCCACATGTAGGCCCAGTATTCCGCCTTCTCGCCATAAGTGAATTTTCCGAATTGGGGCCGGCGGTTACTCCAGCCAAGATTGTAGCCGATGGCGCGCAGGAGATCGCGTACGTCGGTATAGCGGACTCCGATGCCCTGCAGACAACGCCGGGCCCGCCGCGAGAAAGCCACGTGCACGAAGTGATAGCCAAGGCCCGCCAGCAAGATGACCGCCGCCACGCGATGGATGGTGCCTCGCAGGGCAAATTGGCTCTCCCATTTGAGCAGCGGCTCAGCCCAAAAGCTGTTGGGAAATTTCAAGGCGAACCCCGTAACGGCCAGCACCGGAAAGCTGATCATGGTCAGCCAGTGGGCGATCCGGAAATGGAGGTTCATCCGCTCGACGGTTTCCCCGTTCACGTGACGCGTAAAACCGCGGGCCATCTTGGCGAAAAAGTCCAGCCCGTTGTGCAACACCATGCCGCCAATGGTGAAGACAATGAGAAAAATGTAAATCCTTCGAATCCAATAAACCCAGGGGTTGTCTGTCGAGGCGGGAAGCACGTGGACCGGGCCGGCAACGAAGCGCGTGCCCGCGTCGGCATGGCATTTTCCGCAGGTGAAGGCGAGATTGGCCTTGCTCACCGAGGAGCGCGGGTCGGTGGACGGCAGGATGTTGTGAACCCCATGGCAGCTCGCGCAGTTGGCTACCGTCAGCGCCCCGGAGCGGGACGCCAGGCCATGATAGCTATCGGCATAGCTCGGCAGACGATCTAGAGGAAAGCCGAATTTCCTGGACAGGCGCTCGTCGCCATGGCACCGGCCACAGGTGGCAAAGGAAAGACGCGCCGCAGAAATGGCTGCGTCGGGTTGGTCGGGGCCGAGGATGTCGTGCTCGCCGTGACAATCGGTGCATACGGGAGCGTCGCGAAGGCCGGCGGCAACCGCTCGGCCATGCACGCTCCCCTTGTACTCAGCAAATATTCTGGTGTGACACGCACCACACGTCGCCGGCACATTTCCCCAATAAATTTTCGCGGCGGGGTTGCCGGCAGCCAGGATGAGGTGATTGCCGTGGCAATCGGAGCAGATGGCCGCCTGCGTCTTTCCTTGGCGCATCGCGCGAGCGTGCACGCTCAACTCATAGGCCTCGAGAGGACGGGCGATAGGAATGTGATAGCGTGCCACCAGTGCCGGATTGCTATGACACCCGCCGCAGGTTAATGGAAGTTTTTGCCGGGACACGCCTGAGTTGGGATCAGTCGCAGCAAGCGCGGTGTGCGTCGGACCATGACAGCTCTGGCACCGAGCGGCTTCGCCGTTTCCCCTGGCGGCGGAACGGCCGTGGACACCTGCCTTATAGTCTTTCACTTCCTGAGTGTGACAGGCAGCGCAGAGGGCTGTACCAACCGATTCGGGACGCCGAACGGCATGTGTTCCATGACAGGCGACACAACTGGCTGACTGCTCGCCCAGAACACCGTGCACACCGCGCCGGATTTCGTCCGGTTTTCCGGCGTGGCAACGGGCACAGTTGACTGGCGCGAGCTTCGGTTTGTGCGGCATTCCCCGGGCGTCCATGTGGCAGGACTGGCAGCTCAATCTGCCATGGACGCTCCCCAGCAGCGCGCGCTGATCTACGTACAGAGAT
>DATBWB010000177.1 GCA_036514995.1 Candidatus Acidiferrales bacterium | reverse complement strand
CCGCCCGCACCACAAACGGCACCCGTTGCTGGCTCACATCCGTCCTCTTCCATGGCATGTCTTCGCTCTCCTCGACCGAAGACTCTAACTGCCAGGTGTAACGGATGTCCTGATACCATACATCTTTAGACCGCCCCAAATCGGGGCAAGCTGAAGCTTGCCCCTACAGAACTACTACAGAACGGATCGACCCTGCCGGGTGCAAATCCTCCATGCTTGTGGCAAAATCGTTGGCTTTGGGCTCATCGCCGAGACGCCCTGAGAGCCCTTGCCTGAAGAAAAGATGGAACCAGGTTTCATTCGAAACTTTTCGATCATCGCGCACATTGACCATGGAAAATCGACTCTGGCCGATCGGCTACTGGAATCGACCGGGGCACTCACGGCCCGGGAAATGTCCGACCAGGTCCTTGACTCGATGGACCTGGAGCGCGAGCGAGGCATCACCATCAAAGCCCACTCGGTCCGGCTCCATTACCGGGCACGGGACGGGCAGACCTACCAGCTCAACTTGATTGACACGCCGGGTCATGTGGACTTTTCCTACGAGGTTTCCCGCAGCCTGGCGGCTTGCGAGGGCGCGCTGCTGGTGGTAGATGCTTCCCAGGGGGTGGAGGCGCAAACCGTCGCCAACACCCTTCTGGCCGCCAAGAACAACCTCGAAATCATCCCGGTGATCAACAAGATTGACCTGCCGGCAGCCCAGCCCGAGGAAGTCCGCCGGCAGATTGAGAGCATCCTGGCACTCGATTCGAGCAACGCTCTTCTCATCAGCGCCAAGCACGGGAAAGGGACCGACGATGTTCTGGAGGCGATTGTCGCCCGCGTCCCGCCGCCGCGCGGTAACCCGGCAGGCCCTCTGCGAGCGCTGATTTTTGATTCCTGGTTCGACCCCTACCGCGGCGCGATTGTCCTGGTGCGGGTGGTGGACGGCACGCTCCGCAAGGGAATGAAGATCCGGCTGTGGTCCAACGGGGAAGTTTACGAGGTGGAACGCCTTGGGGTGCTGACGCCCAAGCCGGTGGAGGTCGAGCAACTCTCAACCGGCGAGGTCGGCTTTGTCGTCGCCAACATCAAGCGGCTGGCCGACACGAAAATCGGCGACACGATCACGGCCGATGACGAACCCGCCTCGGCTCCCCTGCCCGGATTCGAGCAAATCAAACCGATGGTTTTTGCCGGCCTCTACCCCGTAAGCGCGGATGACTATGCCCCGCTGCGGGACGCTCTCGATAAACTCCGGCTCAATGACTCGGCCTTTTCTTACGAAGCGGAAAGTTCGGCGGCGCTGGGCTTTGGCTTCCGCTGCGGGTTTCTCGGCCTGCTCCACATGGAGATCGTGCAGGAGCGGCTGGAGCGCGAATTCGGCTTGAACCTGATCACAACAGCGCCCAGCGTCCGCTATCGCATCACCCGCACGAGCGGCGAGGTGGCCGAGGTGGACAATCCCACCTGCTTCCCTCCCCCGCATGAAATCGAAAAGATCGAAGAGCCGGTCATCACCGCCATGATGATCGCGCCCGGAGAAGCAGTGGGCAGCCTGTTCAAGCTCTGTGAGGAGAAGCGCGGCATACGAAAGAATTTCGAATATCTTTCGCCGCAGCGCGTCATGCTGACCTACGATTTGCCGCTCAATGAAATCGTGCTCGATTTCTATGACCGCCTGAAGTCCCTTTCGCGGGGTTACGCATCGCTCGACTATGAATGGGCCGGCTACTGGGCATCGGACCTGGTCAAGCTCGACATCCTGGTGGCGGGCGAAGCGGTGGACGCGCTCTCGATGGTTTGTCACCGCGAGCAGGCCTACGAGCGCGGCCGCGAGGTGGCTGGGCGCTTGCGCAAGCTCATCCCCCGGCACATGTTTGAAGTTCCCATCCAGGCGGTCATCGGCAGCCGCGTCATCGCCCGCGAAAGCATCCCGGCCATGCGCAAAAACGTGCTGGCCAAGTGCTACGGCGGCGACATCACCCGCAAACGCAAGCTCCTCGAAAAACAAAAAGAAGGCAAAAAGCGCATGAAGCGGGTCGGTCGGGTGGACATTCCCCAGGAAGCTTTCCTCGCTGTGCTTAAGGTCAGCGGCCCCGCCGAGTAAAGCCTGCCGGGCTCGAGGCGATTGGTCCAGTAAACTCCGGCTCTGCTTGTCGGCAGTGCATCGGTCAGAGTAGAATCAGGACATATAGAGGGGAAGGCCAAGATGCCGAGGGCGTTGAAGTTTGTGACCAACGAAAAGGGCGAGAAAGTCAGCGTGATCCTCGACGTGGACGATTACAAGAAGATGCTTGAGGATCTAGAAGAGCTGGAAGCAATTCGGGCCTACGATACTGCCAAGGCCTCAGGCGAGCCTGCGATTCCCTTCCGACAAGCTACCGACGAGATTGAACGCTCCCGCAAGTGACATACTCCGTCTTCATCTTACGGCGGGCGCAAAAAGAACTTGCCGCTCTTTCCTTGGATGACTACCAAAGGGTCAAGGCTGCGATCTTGGCGCTTGAAACTGAGGCTCGACCAGGCGGTTGTCGAAAGCTCGTCGGGCGGGAGGGCTGGCGGATTCGGGTCGGGGACTACCGCGTAATATACGAAATTGATGACGCCGCCAAGACAGTTCTTATCCTACACATTGGACACAGGCGCGACGTATATCGTTAGAGCTTTTGTTGTGTGCGTCCTAAAGCTCCGAATTCTTCTATTTTCTTTGTGCGGCCCCTGCGTCCTTTGCGTTCTCTGTGGTTCAAAAGGATTTCACCACAGAGGACACAGAGCGCCATAGAGAAAAAGCGTTCGCAACCATCGAGGGTTTCTCTGCTTCCCTGCTTCCCTGTCTCTTTATCCTTCTCGCCGGTCGGGCATTTTGCCCAAACGGCGGAGGATGGCAATTTGGCCTTTGTGGTGGGCCTCGTGTTCAACGAGGTGGTGCAGAATCCAGCGGACCGAAAACGTGTAGCTCTTTCCTTGAAATTCTTCCTGATAGACGCGCCCAAGGTCGGCCGCCTTGATTGCCGCAATCGCTTGGCGTGTTTTTTCCCGCATGGTGTCCAGCTTGCTGAAAAAATAGGATAGGTCTTTGCCGTCGGGCGATTTTAGCTTGGGGTAGTCCTCCATCCCGTACTCGGCCCACTCTTCCCGGCTGAGTTTCTCCCCACCAAGCCGTTCCCGAATCCAGAAAGTTTCCGTGCCGGCAATGTGCAGGAGCAACGTGCCAATCGAATTGCCACCCTCGTAGGGTTGCCAGGAAAGCTGCTGGGGCGTCAGGTCGCGGACGTATTCTTTGACCGTGCGGCGTACTTCTTCCATCTGGGCAAGGTACTCGGCTACGATCGGTTCCAGCCCCTTGGCCGGAATCATGAGATATTCTTCTGTTGCCATGTTGTCCTCCCGCGCGAGCCCCGATTGGTCAGGGCGGGGATGGTGGCTACCGGTTATTCTTTGCGTTCGACACGGGCGCCTAATTTACCCCGAGCGAGCCGAACGGAAATTTCCGATCCCAGCGTCACGTCGGCCGA
>DATBWB010000176.1 GCA_036514995.1 Candidatus Acidiferrales bacterium | reverse complement strand
TTGATGGAACTGCTCAAAGAAAAGCGAATGGACGATGTGATTGTCGTCGTTGGCGGCATCATTCCGGATGCTGACATTCCGCCGCTCAAGCAGGCAGGCATTGCTGAAGTCTTTCAGCCCGGAGCTTCGACGCAGGAGATCGTGGATTTCATTCAAGCTCGAGTGAAGCCCGGCCGGTAACCGCGCAGCCCCGGCCACGCCGCGGGCGAACGAGCGCAGCAAATAGACGTGGCAAGAGAGCATTACAAAGGTTTCCGCCAACCAAAACGGTTCTGATCGTGTCCGCTCAACTTTCCGTCGAACGCCAAGGCGAAGTCGCCCTTTTCCGACTCGGTGACGACGGAGATTTCCCCCGCCTGTCCCTGTCTCTGCTGGGCGAGATCGAGCGCGCCCTCATCGAGGCCGGGCGTGACGCAAAGGTTCGCGGAATCGTCATTGCCGGCAGCGATCGGGCCTTCGCCGCCGGAGCCGATCTTGTCGAGGTAAGCGCGCTTACTGCCGCGTCGGCGTTCCCCTTCTCCGCCGTTGGCCAGGGACTCTTTCGCTCGATCGAACGCTTTTCCAAGCCGGTGGTCGCTGCCATTCGCGGATATTGTCTGGGGGGCGGGCTCGACCTGGCGTTGGCCTGTCACATGCGCATCGCCGCCACCGACGCTATTTTCGGCCATCCCGGAGGAACGCTCGGCATCATGACCGGCTTTGGCGGGACGCAACGCTTGCCGCGATTGATCGGCCGCGTCCGCGCCATGGAGATACTCGCGTGCGGGCGCAACATTGCAGCCGAGGAAGCTTACGCCTGGGGGCTGGTGAGCCGCGTCGTGCCGCCGGATGGCTTGCTTGACGCGGCGCTGGAAAGGGCGCGCCCGCCGCGGCGGGCTGACCCATAGACGATGCTGGAGCCCGCCGTCGGAAAAACGCCTCGCTTCCCTTCCCCGGGCGGAAGCGGTATGCTCCCTTTCGCCTGCTTGTTGCATCCCGAAGCTTCGGGACCGCGCCGGATGTTCCACTCGGAGGAAACAACCTTATGAGACCTGTTTATATGATCTCAGGTGGCATCACCAAGTTTTCCAAGGCCAATCCCCATAGTTCCTTCCGCAAGATGGTCAAGCAATCGTTCGACTACGCCATGAACGACGTTCCCAAGCTTACTCTCGAGCGGATCGACGGCACGGTGGTGAGCTATTTTAGCGACCACTTCACGCGGCAACTGAAGGCCGGGGTCATGGCGGTGGATACATGCGGTTTGGTGCCGAAGCCCACCATCCGCATCGAGGGCGGCGGCGCCACCGGCGGCCTCTGCTTCCAGGAGGCCTGGCGGCACATCGCCTCGGGCTGGATGGACTGCGTGGCGGCGATGGGCTTTGAGACCATGTCGCACGTCAACACCTGGAAGGGCAACGAGTTCATCGCGCTGGCGAGCGACACCAACTTCGACTACCCGGTGGGCGGCTTCTACACCGGCTACTACGCCATGATGGTCGTCCGGCACATGCACGAGTTCGGCACCACCGTCGAGCAGCTTGCCCGGGTCAGCGTCAAGAACCACAAGAATGCCCTGCACAACATCTGGGCGCAGAAACACCTGGACCTTACCATTGAGGATGTGCGCAACTCCCCCATGGTCGCCTACCCGCTCACCCTGCTCGACATCTGCACCATGAGCGATGGCGCGGCGACCTGTATTCTGGCCAGCGAGGAGGTGGCCGAACGGGTATGCGATAACCCGGTGCGCGTCCTCGGGGTGGGCATGGGTTCCGACGCCATGCGCATGGCCGACCGGCCGCACGGCAAGGTCATCCCGTTGAAGCATGAAGATCCGAGCTGGTACAAGAATCTCAAGTATCCGGGCGTCCACAGCTTCCGCGCGGGACGGATGGCCTGCAAGATGGCCTACGAAAAAGCCGGCATTGAAGATCCGCGCGAAGACCTGGACTTCGTCGAGCTGCACGACGCCTACACCTCGAGCGAAATCCAGACCTATGAGGATATGGGGCTCTGCAAGTACGGCGACGGCGGCAAGTTCATTGATTCAGGCGAGCCGGAGCTGACCGGCTCGATCCCGGTCAACCCGAGCGGCGGCCTGATCGCTTGCGGCCATCCCGTCGGCGCCACCGGGCTGATGCAGGCGGCCTTCGCTTTCTGGCAACTGCAAGGAACCATAGCCAAGCACAACCGGGGCGACGGCCGGATCCAGGTGACGCAAAAGAAAGGCAAGGGCCGGCGACGCTTGCGCGGCGCCATACACAGCCACGCCGGCACCGGAACCTACGTCACCGTCAGCATCCTTGAGCGGACATTTTAAGGAGGAGGGACATGGCTGCCAAATCGAGCGCAAAGACCCGCCAGAGCAAAAGAAAACAAGCGACCGCTCCCAAGCCCCATTCCCCGAACGCGACCGCCGACTTGAAACCCCGCTACGACAAAGTAAGGTTGCCGGAGGTGGATACCGGCACTACCGTCTTCAATTTTGACCCGCTCATCATCAAGTACCACTACGAGATCGACTACATCCATAGCTACGCCGAGGACTCGCCCTTCTTCATCGGCCTCTCTCGGGGAAAGCTCCTGGGAAGCCGCTGCACCAAATGCGACCACAAGTTCGCCACGCCGCGAGGCTCCTGCATGGAGTGCGGCGCCAAGACGGAATGGTTCGAATTGCCTCTCGAAGGCCGGGTGCACACCTGGACTACCTGCTATTTCGGGTCGGAAGAGTTTCTCAAGGAAACTCCCTTCAACCTGGTGCTGGTGGAATTCGATGGTGTGGACACGCTTTTCCTGGCGCGGTTGATCGGCTGCAAGCAGGATGACATCAAGGTGGGAATGGCGATCCGAGCGCGCTTTCGCCGGCTTTCTCAGTTCAAGCCCACGGATGTGTACTTTGTGCCGGCCGAGGCGCCGTAATGGCGGGTGAATGAGGAAGAGTGAGGGGTGAATCGCCTTTCTGCCGTTCCCGGTTCTCGATTCATCCGTCATCTCACCCTCAATAGGCAATGCCAAGGATGACTCGCACCGTCGAAACCAAAATCCGCGTCCGCTATGCCGAAACCGACCAGATGGGCGTAGCTTACTACGCGAATTTTTTCGTCTGGTTTGAGATTGGACGGACGGAATATTGCCGGCGATGCGGAGTTGTCTATCGCGATATGGAGCTCAAGGACGACGCCTACATTGTCGTCGCCGAGGCCACTTGCCGCTACCAAGCGCCCGCCCGCTACGATGACCTTCTCCGCATCCGCACTCAGGTCAAAGAGGCGCGGAAGCGCGTCATCACGTTCGCCTATGAAGTTTATAATGATGCCACCGGTCAATTGTTGGCGACCGGCGCCACCACCCATGTCATCACGGGTCGGGATGGCCGGCCGAAAACGCTGCCCAAGAAATACCACAAGGTTTTTCTGACGGGATGAGTCAAGTGTTTTCCGGAGAAATCGCCTTGATCACAAGGCAATCCCTGCGCCACTCAACTGCCATTCTGAGCCCCGACTTTGTCGGGGTGAACTCCGTGAAGAATCCTTGTGGTGAGCGCAGCCGAACCATCCGCGTTGAGATGCTTCGCCCCGACTGGGTCGGGGTTCAGCATCACAAGCGCAGAGACGCCGAGCCCGGCGGCACCCGCCGCCGGCATGCTGAATGAGGTTAAAGTGCCCTTGCAAAACAAGCCAGGCAATCGCGGAGCACTGTCGCTGACCGGGAATGACCTGACGATTGCCGACTTCCGCTCGGTCGTCTTGAATGGCCGGGCTGTCAGGCTGGACAAGAAGGCGCGCCGGCAGGTGGAAGCGGCTCGCGCCGTCATCCAGAAGATGGTCGAGGCCGAAACGCCCGTCTATGGTGTCACCACCGGCCTGGGCAAACTCTCCGACGTCCGCGTCTCTCACGATGAAATTCTCGAACTGCAAGTCAACCTCGTGCGAAGCCATGCCTGCGGCATTGGCGAGCCGCTGAGCGAAATCGAAACGCGCGCGATGATGCTCCTGCGGGCCAACGTCCTGGCCAAAGGCTACTCGGGTTGCCGGCCGGCCGTGATTGAAGCGCTGTGCGAGATGCTCAACCGCGGCGTTCATCCGGTGGTTCCCTCCCGCGGTTCGGTCGGGGCCTCCGGCGATCTGGCGCCGCTGGCGCATCTTTCCCTCGTGCTCATCGGAGAAGGCGAAGCGGTCTAT
>DATBWB010000175.1 GCA_036514995.1 Candidatus Acidiferrales bacterium | reverse complement strand
CCGCTGGTTCTCGAAGAATTCCGTGTCCTGCTCTCCAGCCCGAAGTTTCAACTCCGAGCACAAAAGCTGGATTCAACTGTCCCCTCGGAGCTGAGGAATCTCTCGATCCCTCGCGCTGTAGTTTATGTAGTTGACGCACATGCCCCCTGGCCAGCGACCCACGCAGTGATCGGGGGCATCTTGCAGCGTCACCCCTCGGCACGATTGCTCGTGGTGGCGGAAAAATTCGGTGAGGCCGATGCCTTTCCACTTCTGCGCTTGGGTGTCAAGGGACTGCTCACCTATGCTGAATCACGCCAGCAGTTATCATCGGCTGTGCCCATGGTGGCGGGCGGCGGCTTCTGGGTAGGTCGCCCAATACTTTCTCGCTTCGTAGATTGGATTTTGAGCAGCGCACGCAACCGCCTGTTGAGTACTGGCGTGGCCCCCCAACTCAGCCGACGCGAACAGGAAGTTCTCGGTGCCCTCCTCGAAAACCTCTCGAATAAAGAAATCGCCAACAAGCTGAATATCTCCGAGCGAACCGCGAAGTTTCATGTCTCAAACCTGCTCGCCAAGTTTGGGGTCCGGCGGCGAGTTGACCTTATCATGCTGTGCTACCAAGGCCAGCCGCCTTTGACGGCTCCGGTACGCCGCTGAGGTGGCCGTCTCGTTCAGCGCAATTTTTCACTTCGCGAGGATCCGGCCTTTGCATGGGCTTGACCATCTCAGTGAGAATTCCTCCGAGGGCAGATACTGCCCGTGTAAACGTTTCCATGCTGGCCGTGTTGCGAGCATCATCAAGCGCGTGTAGCTTCGTTTAAGATCTCAGGTTGCGTTGGCGCTCTCAGCACGTACGGCTTGGCTCCGCCGCGGAACGATACCAAACGCCCGAGAAAGCCGCGTTTCAATTCAAAAAGCTGGGACTAGGCCGGCATCGCCGTGCCCCACTTCTGGTGGATCCTTTTCTCAATGGTCCGAAAGAGTAGGCCATCCACCAGGAAGCCAATGGTCACGATCAATACCATCACGGCGACGACTTGGCTCATATCATTCAGGTCGCGGCCCATCATGAGCAGATGGCCGAGGCCGAGGCTCACGAAGATCATTTCCCCGGAGACTAAAGAGCGCCAGGCGAATGCCCACCCCTGTTTCAATCCCGAAACCAGATGGGGGAGGCTGGCAGGCAAGAGCACAAACACAAAGAGGGAAAGGCCGCGCGCTCCCAGATTGCGGCCAGCCATGGAATAGATCTTCGGGACATGGCGAACTCCCAGTTCCGTGCTGATCGTGACAGAGAGCAATGAACCCATCACGACAACGAAAAGGATCGCTTTCTCACTGAGGCCGAACCAGAGCACGGCCAGCGGCAACCAACACAGGCTGGGCAGGCTCTGCAAGCTCACCACCAGTCCTCCCAGGGTTTCTTTCAAGAACCTGCTGGTGGCAATGAGAAG
Source organism: Candidatus Acidiferrales bacterium (assembly GCA_036514995.1). Lineage (NCBI taxonomy): Bacteria > Pseudomonadati > Acidobacteriota > Terriglobia > Candidatus Acidiferrales > Candidatus Acidiferrales bacterium. The sequence continues at coordinate 6,272 of DATBWB010000175.1, read as the reverse complement.
GCCCAACGAAATGCCCAAAACCACCGAGAGGCCGTAGCCCAGAGCTATCCGTCTCGTACTGACGCCCAAGCTGACCCAAAAACTCTGGTCGGTAAAGCCTGCCCGCAAGGCCTCCAGAACGCTTCGGGGAGTTGGGAATAGATAGGGTGGCCAGATCTTCAGCTCCGCAATGAGTTGCCAGAGGGCCAGCAGGAAGAGGTAGAAAAGCAATTGTCTAGCGCCTTTTTTCATGTTGGTACTCCGCTTCCACCGCCTTGTGGATCTCCTCTCGGAGCTGCGCCAGGATTTCCCTGGCGGTCAGGGCCACCTCTGGATCCTCCAAATGGCGAGGCCGCGGGAGTTGAACGCAAAACTGGTTCTTTATTCGCCCGGGGCGGAAGGTCAACATCACGATTCGATCGCCGAGGCGGACGGCTTCGCGGACGTTGTGGGTGACGAAGACAATCGTCTGTCCAGTCTCCGCCCAAATCCGTTCCAGCTCGTCGTGCAGCATGTCGCGGGTCTGCGCGTCCAAGGAGGCAAAGGGTTCATCCATGAGCAGGACGTCAGGTTGGGCGGCAAGCGCCCGCGCTAGGGCCACACGCTGCTTCATGCCTCCGGAGAGTTGATGGATGTAGCTCTCTTCGAACTCAGAAAGATGGACCAAACGCAAGTAATGCTGGCCGCGGGCGCGGCGCTCTCTCTTCGCCAGACCGTTCATGCGCAAGCCGAATTCAACGTTCTCACGCACCGTAAGCCAGGGGAACAAGCCGAGTTCCTGAAAGATTAGAATGCGATCCGTGCCGGGCCCGTCAACGTGGCGGCCGTCCATCCAAACTTCGCCGGCGGTGGGACGATCGAGCCCGGCCATGAGGTTAAGCAGGGTGGATTTGCCGCAACCCGACGGCCCCACAATGCAGAGGAATTCACCCTCGCGTACCTCCAGATGGATGTCCTGCAGAGCCGCGAGAACACCCCGCGGAGTTTCAAAGCACCGAGAAACATTCCGCAAACTGAGTTTGCTTTTCTGGGTTGCAAGCAAGTCAGGAGCTTCAAGAGTGTTCGACATTCTTTTGTCCAAGACAAGTGCAATTCGACGGTCCCTCGCCCCACTTACAGTCCAGATCTTCATGGCACCAGCTTGGCTCCTTTCTCCCTCAGTACCTCGTTCAGGACCGAAAGATCATAGAGGCCCGAAAGATCGGGCCGCTCGCGTCCCAGGAATCCCAACTCATACGCCCAGCGCGCCGAGGTGAAGAGTGAAGACCGGACCGGATCGTAGGTCACATGCAGACGGGAGAAGGAATCGTCCAACACCGCCTGGGGCAACGCCTTGCCAGTCTCTTTCTTGATCTGCTCATTCAAGATCCGTTTTGCCTCTGGCAAATTCTTGTTGATCCACTCGGTCAGTTCGACGTGACCCTGGAGCCACTTCTTGACCAGGGGCCGGTGCTGCTTCAGGAATTTCGTGCTCACAATCAGGTGCGCGGTTACGAACTGACCATTCGGCCATAGTTCGCGCTCGTCAAGAAACAGGCGGCCGTTGGCCTCCCTGATGAGGCGTGAAGCCCAGGGTTCCGGCGCCCAGGCAGCGTCAATTTCTCTCTTGAGAAAAAGCGTGAGCTGGTCGGGATTGGCAATCGGGATCACCTGCACATCCCCACCTTTCTCGCGCAGCCTGAGCTTGTTACCGTGCAACCAGGCGCGCAGGGCCACGTCCTGCGTGTTGCCAAGTTGGGGCGAAGCGATCTTCTTGCCGTGAAAATCTTCTGGCTTTTGAATCCCTACGTCGGCGCGCACGACCAAGGCCGCGCCGCCGCTAGTGGCTCCGGCGACCACTCGCAGGGCTTCGCCCTGCGAGCGCACATACCCTGTGATGGCAGGGTTCGGGCCGATGTAGGTCAGGTCGATCGCCCCAGCAAACAGGGCTTCAATGGCAGAGGGCCCGGCGTTGAATGTTTTCCATTCGATGCGTGCCTCCGTTGCCAAGGCCCTTTCGAACCAGGCGTTCGCTTTGCCGATAAGCGCCTGGGAGTGCGTAATGTTGGGAAAATGGCCGGCGCGGATCACCACCCGCTTGTCTTGTGCCGGAAGATGAGCTGCCGACAGCAGTACGAGCAAAACCATCATCGCCATTCCTTGTTTGCTCACCGTCACTTGGTTTTCTCCCGCCGGCTAATATTGAAATTGCACCTGCGTCAGGAGGGTGTGGCTGAGGCTGGGACGCGCTTCCTCATCCACCACTCCGTAGTTGGCCTGAAACTTCACCCACTTCGACAGATACCAGCTCACGCCCGTGAGATAGGTATTCGTCACCTCGTTGCCCGCTCGACGGTTCGGATCGTAGTTGTCAAACCGGAAAAGACCTTCCCACTGGGATCGGAACCGGTAAGCCAACTGGCTGTACCACCCGCGCTTCCGTATCGAGTCGTCGTGTCCCCAGATGTATTCCGCACGCAACGAATAGAGGTTCCGGACGTAGGTGAATTCTATTCCCGCCCGCTCTCTTGATAACGTTTGTGTTCCGGTGGCGCCGTTGTAATAATTCCCCCCCTGCGCGGTTTTGTACCTTGCCCACGAAAGTCCCGTTAAAAGGAAATCTAGCTACGGTCATGGCAAATGTCGGCAAGGGACGTGTGATCCATAATGCGGGCAGCGGCGTTCCGGACATCAAGGAAAACACGATAAAGCGAACTATGTTTCTTGTCTCGCTCGACCAGCCTTCGGAGAGATTCGGCGTCTCCAAAGGGAGCGAGCGGACCGTCAATGGTGCGAATGATTTCGCCCAGGAAGATCCTCGAGGGAGGACGCCGCAGTCGGTAGCCTCCTTTCGCTCCGCGCACGCTCTCTACCAAGCGGGCGTTCTTGAGCTGAAGCAAGATGAGCTCCAAAAATTTTTCGGGAAGATTTTCCGCCGCCGCAATCTCTCGAATCTTGATCGCACCCTCCGCATATTTCCGGGCAAGCAACATGAGAGCTTGCAGCGCGTACAGGCCTTTCTGGGAGATCTTCACCGTTTCACCATCAACTCTATGGCATCCATCAAGTCGATAAACTTAGTAGACAATGCCAAAACCTTACTAGCATGGTGGGTGCCAAACCCTTTCGCCTGTTGGACGGGCGAAGGCGGAAGTACTCTCCGCGGCAGAGCGGTCATAACCTGGTTGTTTTCTATTGGGTTGCAGCCTTGGCGTGGATGCAGAAGTCCATGAAAACCCAAAGGCCCGCATGCACGCCCCAAGGGGGACCGTGAAAGACCTTGCATTTTCGTGGAAAGAAATTTCTGTCTAGCGCCGCCGTGCATGCCATGGGCAATAACTGCGCGGAATGCGGATGAAATCGCGTCGCATCCACTGCACTTGCCTAAGCAAAATGCTTTAAGCGATGACTTGCGGTTTGAGTAAGACTTTGAAGCATGGTCCGCAGGATGTGGCTCTTCTGTGCTTACTGGGACGCGTGGGTTCGGGTGCAATTATGCATATTGAAGAGATGTGCCTTTGCCCTCGCGGCGGAATTCTTGCGATGGTCCACCCCGAGTTCTCGAGATTCTCGTGTGAGAAAAACCAACGGCGTCTAATCCAGTTGCGCCAAGAACCATAGCGACAAACGGGTTGCTTTTGGCCACCACGAAGGACCCGGACTGTCCTTTGCTCTCGGCCAACCCTACTATCTAAAGCAGCGTCACGTGGTGATCGTGTGCCATTGGAGAGCCGGGACTGGCAATATAGGCCATCGAGCCATGACCCGGAGGGCAATCTCAGAAGACGCGCGCCAGGTTATTCGCTACTGCTGCCCCGTCTATCGAGATTAAGAGGGCAGGTACAATAATTTCGAGCCGGTGCCAGCCTTTGCGGTGGCAGAAGTAACTGAGGCCAAGGTATAGACCCCAACTACTTGCCCGATAGGCGGCAAACGCTGCGTCACTCCCGGCGAAGGGCCGTGCCACTGGATTGAATTCGTGGCCGCCTCGGGAAATGATGCGGCGCGTGGTCCACACATCGGCCACAACTAACGCTGCGGCGCCACCAAAAAGAAACTTCTTCTTGTGGTCCCAAAACTTGTGCTGCTGCTGTGGCTGAACCTTTAAGCGCGGCGCCACCTCGGGAAAGAGGCTCGGCCGAGGCGCGGCCTCAAACATGGTCAAGGATTCGACGCGTGGAGCCAACACTATCTTAAGCTCATGCGAGGGGAGTCTCATAAAAGGAGGGAAAGTTTGCTGTGGATTCTGGCTTTTTTCTTGAGCAACTGCCGACGCTGTCAGGAAAATCCAAACCAGGACAAGTTTTCTGATTTCCTTCATCATGCTGTTGAGAGCTGTTCGGCCCCTGCGCGGGGGCATGGCCTCGTTTTCAGCCCGAGTCCTGATATCCGCCAACTTTCCTGAAGCGGCAAATAGCAGGCCAAAGGGGGCACAGCGGGGGATACTTCGCCCCTGGTCCAATTAGCGCATTCCATTTGTTAGAGATAAGAGCAGGCTTTAAGCATTGTGGGAGTGGAGGAGATACCGGCTACGAGGAAAAGGTTTTCCTTTGAAGTCCCAACTGTTTCTCTTCAAATTAGGTGGATTGCTACCCGCGGCCAACCGGGACTGGCACCTATAAAGTGCCACTCTTGGGAAGTGTTTCTCGAGGTCCCCGACCCGTGTCGCGATGACGCATGTAAGGTTAGTCTATAGCCTGCCGCGGGTTGACGCCCCGGCCATACTCTGGAACTCATGTTCGGTTCGTCTAGTTGAAGTGAAAACGAGATCCGCAGCATGAATGTTCTGGCTAAGAGCGTGGAAAAGCCTGTGTTTCGTATTGCAGTATGAATCAGGCAGCGCTCATCAAGCGGTCCATCAAGATGGCAACGATGCGTTCTGCGGCACGTCCATCCCAGAGTGTGGGTGTCCGGCCTTTCTTCCCTTTCCCAGCGAGAATGGCGCGCGCCGCAGTGAGAATGCGCACTGGGTCGGTGCCGACCACCGTGTTGGTTCCTTCCTCGATGGTAATCGGCCGTTCGGTGTTCTCGCGCAAGGTGAGACAGGGCACGCCAAGCACGGTCGTCTCTTCCTGAATCCCGCCCGAATCGGTGAGAACGAACGTTGCCTCGCTCATCAGGTGGAGGAATTCGAGGTAGCCGATCGGCCCAGTCACTAGGACGCCGCAGTCGGCCTCTGTCCAGCGTGTTCGGACCTTGCTCTGGAGCCCAAATCGCTCAAGCCGCTCCTGGGTACGCGGATGCGCGGGAAAGAGGATGGGAATCTGTTGACCTACCTCGCCCAGGACCTCGAGCAAGGAGGCCAGTTTCTCTTTCTCATCCACGTTGGAAGGCCGGTGCATCGTAAGCACTGCATACGGACGCGGTTTCCCTTCCGTGGCAGACGGCTGCCCATACGGTAGCAGCCCAAGATCACGAAACACAGAGGTCTGGCGCGCGACGCGCAAGAACTTTTGCAAGGAGTCAATCATCACGTTGCCCACCAGATGGATTTTTTCCTCCGCCACACCTTCGCGACGAAGGTTTTCTACACCCGAGGGCTCGCTGGCAAAGAGAAAATCGGAGATGGCATCGGTCAAGAGGCGATTGATCTCCTCGGGCATCGTCCGATCGAAGCTGCGCAAGCCCGCTTCCACGTGGGCAACCGGGACGCACAGCTTCACCGCCACCAGCGCACATGCCAGGGTGGAGTTGACGTCGCCCACGACCACAACGACATCCGGCTTCCAGTCCAACACAACCGGTTCAAAGCGGGCCATGATTTCGGCAGTCTGTTTCCCGTGCGGGCCTGAACCCACTTCGAGATTGATCTGAGGCCGGGGAATGCCAAGTTGATCGAAGAACAGTTGCGAGAGGGCCTCGTCGTAGTGCTGGCCGGTGTGCAGGAGCAAAGTCTCTGCCTCGCCCGACGTAAGCGAGGAAAGGCGATCCATCAGAGGGGCGATCTTTACGAAGTTAGGCCGGGCACCGGCAACGACCAAAACGCGAATTGGTTTAGGCTTGGTCACGACCTGAAGATAGAGAAGGATTTCGTGCGTCGGACTGGGAGGCCGCGCGAAGATTTGCCGCGCGAAGGAATCGCAACAACGCCGGTGCTGCCTCTCACAGGAGCTTTCCTCGCCATCCTATACTTCTCGTCCGACATAGAGCTACTGGCAATTACGAAACGCTGTCGGACACCGCATCCGACTTAGATCAGCCCGCGAGGATACCTCAGAGCTCGAGGACGCTCAACGATGAAAAACAGTTGTAGGGACTCGCTGTTGGCGCCTACGATACGAATCAGGCGGTGGCAGCAGGTGCAGTGGTGGGTG
>DATBWB010000174.1 GCA_036514995.1 Candidatus Acidiferrales bacterium | reverse complement strand
CTCAGCGGCACGCCGAGGGGCGAGCCGTCGATCCGGTCGCGTGATCTGACCTTGAATCCTAGTACCCCTGTGTAGAACTCCACGGTTCGCTCCGGCTGGTCCGTGACGATCTCCACGTGGTCGATTCTCTTGAACATGAGTGAGCCCTCCTGGGTGTCCTATCTTGCCTGCCGAAGTCGGAGTGTCTTACTCATCGCGTTCAGGCCTCCACCGTCTTGCTGCCGTCAACCCTCCCGCTAAGGCGCGGTGGGCGAGCGCGGATGCCAGGCCGGGACGAGCCCGTCGCCCGCCGCCGCCTTCAGCGGGTGGTTGGGCGGGTGGCCGGCTCGAACCACACCGTCCTATGCGAATAGCGCCAAGATGCCGAGAAGGACAAATAGCCCCGCAGCTACCCAGTGCAGCACCTTCATGTTGACTCGGTGGGCCAGAGCCTCACCCATCCAGACGGCTGGGACGTTCGCGATCATCATGCCCAGTGTCGTGCCCAGAACCACCGCGACCAGCGAATCGTAGCGCGCCGCCAGTGCCACCGTGGCAAGCTGCGTCTTGTCCCCCATTTCCACCAAGAAGAAAGCGATAAGTGCGGTCAAGAAGACGCCGGTACCTCGGAGCCTATGATTCTCTTCCAGCTTGTCAGGCTTGAGCGCCCATGCTCCGAAGATGAAGAATGAAAGGGCGACAATCCACTTCAGTGTCTGGGGAGACACTAGGCTCGCAAGCAGGGCTCCCACGTAGCCGGCCAGAAAATGATTGGCGAGCGTAGCGATAAGTATGCCGAGAACGATGGGCACCTTGCGTCTGAGCTTTACCGCGAGGACAAACGACAGAAGCTGAGTTTTGTCGCCCATCTCGGCCAGTGTGACCACAACAGTGGAGAAAAGTAGGGCTTCCACGCCTTGGCTCTGTGAACGCCGAGAGAAGTTCTAATCGAAGCTCACTATGTTACTGCCACTCCGCCCAACACCCAGTTGAGCCGCGGCGCGCCGACTTGCCGGCGCCGTCCGCTCCAACTGGTCACAGCACGACTCTCCGAACGACGAAGGTGCGGAATATCTTGTCGTGCCACGCCTGTTTCTGCGGATCCCAGATTACCCACAAGAACCCCAGAAGGACCAACGGCCACGAGATGCAGATGGCGAACAGGTTGCGTCCTAGAGCCCTCCAAAACCCAATGGGTTCGCCGTCCGCGTTGACCACCTTCAGACCGGCGAGCTTTCCACCCCACGACTGCCCTGTCCTGCCCACCAGGTATGTCATGTTCCACAAGAACCAGGCGACGAGAACAACCTGCATCACGGTGCTATCCAAGAAACCAGTTGTTCTACTCAGCAGGGCGCGGTCGACGAGCAGGTAGGCAGGCAACGCAACGATAGCGCCGAGGCACGCATCGATAAAGTCGGCGCCTAGTCGATCTTCGGGTTCGGCGGGGTGCCATTCCTCGCGCATCTCAGTTGTCCGCAGAACGTGTCCCGCTAACCGGCGCGCGAGGATTTTCCGCGCGCCCGGGTTGAGCGGGTGGTTAGAGGTCGCGAATGATGACGCGCATAGCTGTCCAGTAACCGGCGGATCATTCGCTGGTACTGTGTGCCGTGCTTTGCAGCCTCCCGTTTGAAGAATTCGATGCTGCTCTTCGAGAGCGCAATCGTCACTTTTACGCCTTCCTCGCGGAAAGCGAGCTCTTCGGGAGACGGAAGAAAGTCAGGAACGACTTTCAGTTCGCCCAGCGGTTCATCGGTGTATCTGATTTTCTCTCTCATAGATTTGCTTGCCTCTTCGCCAATAACCGGCGCCAAAGATTCGAATGACACCCTCACGGTAGGTGAAGCGAACGGTGAGGACGCCGTCCCCAACCTCGCCGAAGCAGTAATACCGCTTCTCGCTCGAGCTGTGCGACAGATCCTCAGCGATCACGCGCCGGGGATCGGCAAAAGCGAATTGCGCTACGGCGAAGGAAACCCCGTGTTTCGACTGGTTTTCCCGGTCCTTGCCCGGGTCCCAATCGAAGCGGGCTTCGGCCATGCAGCCATGGTATCAAGAAACCAGCCAAATAGCCATATAAAAGTATGGCTACTGGAGGGCTTGGGACCGCGACCTCTAACGGCCGGCGCTCACCCGCGCCCAAACAGCAAGCGCAGCGCCGCTGTTTGGGCGTCCGGTTCAGCGCGGGGTTAGACCCCCACGTACGTAACAGCACCTCGCTTGGCACTGGGAATGCATGCAAGCAGCTCAAGGACGAGAGGCTGAAGATCAGCGAGGCGATTCGAGGGAGCGCGTAGAACGATGACTGCGATCGTGAAGACAGGAAGATTCTGTTGAAGGAGAGATTCCGATCAACAGTGACGAATACGTCAAACTCCTTTGCGGCGAGCGCAAGTAGCTCCCCGTTCTTGATGGTCGACCAGCCCATCTGGCGCGCCGTCTTGACCTCGTGACCGACGATGTCACGGCACAGTCGCCAGTCAACGCACTCGTCGACAAGTACCTTCACGAGGCAGCGGCGACCAAACGGTCTTTCGCTTGCTCGAGGAACTTGATGACCTGTTCTCGACTGATCGAAGGAAAACCGGCAAGGAAGTCGTCAATGGACTCTCCAGCTTCGAGGTAGTCAAGGAGCGTCTGAACCGGCACCCGAGTGCCGACAAATACCGGGGTGCCCCCCATTACATCGGGGCTGCAGGAGATCACTGGTTTTTCCATGTGGTCAGATTACTCCCAACTCTGCGGCCCGTGCAACCCGGGGGTCTAACAGTGCGATCAGCTGCGCGGCTCTATTCTAGCCGGGCCTCGTCAGGCGCATCCGGTTGATTCTCATACAGGCCCCCTCCCGCCTGCGCCGGTATTGGGGGTACGCTAGGGAAACATCCAAGGATCCCTAAAAGGAGAGAGCCTGATGAGATTCTACAACACAAACCACAAGCAGTACTGCGGCATCGACCTCCACGCAAGATCCATGTACCTCTGCGTGCTCAGCCACGACGGCAAGACCCTCCTACACAAAAACTTGCCCACCGACCCCGACGTTTTCCTGAACGCCATCGCCCCTTTTCGTGAGGACCTCGTCGTCGCCGTGGAGTGTATCTTCACCTGGTATTGGCTGGCCGACCTCTGCGCTCAAGAGGGTATCGCTTTCGTCCTCGGCCATGCCCTCTACATGAAAGCCATTCATGGAGGAAAAGCCAAGAACGACCGCATCGATGCTCTTAAGATCGCCACCCTTCTTCGAGGTGGCATGCTTCCCCAGGCTTACGTCTACCCAGCAGAGATGCGCTCCACCCGTGACTTGCTCCGTCGTCGACTCTTTTGGGTGCGACAACGAGGTCAACTCCTTGCTCACATCCAAAACACACACCACCAATACAATCTCCCAACTCCCAAGGCTCGGCTCGCCTACAGAAAAAATCGTGAAGGCGTTGCCGAGCATTTCGCCGATTCTGCCGCTTCTAAAAGCGTATCCTCAGACATCGAGCTCGCTGAGCACTACGACTCGCTCATCACAAAGCTCGAGCTATATCTCTGCCGTCAAACAAAGCTCCATGACCAGGACAATTTCTATCGACTACGTTCCATACCCGGAATTGGCAAGGTACTCGCCATGACCATTCTTTACGAAATCCACGATATCGACCGATTCGAGCGCGTTCAAAACTTCGCCTCCTACTCTCGCTTGGTCAAGTGTGAGAAAAGCTCCTCCGGAAAAAGGTTGGGAACCGGTGGCAACAAGATCGGTAACGTCCATTTGAAGTGGGCCTTTTCGGAAGCCGCCGTGCTTTTTCTACGCGCAAACCCT
>DATBWB010000173.1 GCA_036514995.1 Candidatus Acidiferrales bacterium | reverse complement strand
GCCCAGACGAAGTTTGAAGATTTTGACGATGCTTCCCCGGCGCGTGCCAACGCATTCGCCAGCATTAGGGTGAATGACCTCGTCGAAGTGGACGCCGAGCAACGTGCCGACGGCGGCTTTGTCGCCGAAGAAGTAGAACTGGCAGAAGCGGAGAACGATAACGGGGTCGAGCTGGAAGGCCTGATCACCAGCGTGGACCCCGTCGCCGGCACTGTCAAGATCGTCATTCGCGAACGCCGCCGAACCACCACCCTGCAAAGCGAACTGGGCCGAGAGATCACCCTCGACGTGGGCACGGCGGGCTTCCGCATCAACAAGGACGATCTGACGATTATCGACACCCTGTTCGACGACCTGACCGACGCCATCCCCGGCCAGTTTGTTGAGGCGGAACTGAGCGGCGGTACGACCGTCCGGCGATTAACCCTGAAGAAAGCAACCTATCAGGGGCGGGTCACCGGCCCGCCGACCGGAAACAATTTCCCCTTTGAACCTGACCTCGCACTGATTGTCAGCATCGTGCCCATACAGGTGTTCACCTTCCCCGGTGTAACCGAGTTCCGGGATGGTCTCACCTCGATTGGCGACGTTCAGTCGGCCTTCACCGTCGCGGTCCGCGGCCTGCTGGTCAAGCAACCCTCCGGGGCGATCGAACTCTACGCCAGGAGGGTGGGAAGAGTGCAGTAAGCAGAAAGAAGTAGGGGCGCAAGGCCTTGCGCCCCTACCCATTCACCCGGAATTCGTTCGGCACGCGATTTACGAGGTGTCTAGGTCGCTGGCCACTGGTCGCCCTTTTACGGTCTGGCATTTGTTCAAGGCCTTCCCCATCCCACCAACGGCGGCACCGTCAGGATTTCTTTCCCAGATAGCGAAGGATCAGCAAGGTAAGGTCATCCGCCTGGGAAGCGCCGCGAACGAATTCACCTACTCGTTGAAGGATCGCTTCCTGCATCAGCTCGAGAGGCAGGGCGCGCAGACCGGGGAGCATGGAATGCACTTGCTCGTCCCCAAAGAGCTGCCCGTCAGGGTCGGCGGCTTCCGTTAGACCATCACTGAAGAGGAGAAGCGAGTCGCCCGGCTGAAGCTGGACGCGGTCGGAAGCAAACTCCACGTCGGTGAAAAGTCCGAGGGGCAGGTTGCTCGTCGGCAGCGGCGCCACTTCGCCTGAGCTGTGCAGCCAGAGCGGGGCAGGATGAGCGGCGTTGACGTACCGAAATCTTCCATCCGGGCTCAGCACGCCGAAAAACCAGGTGGCGAATTTATCTTCGGCGGTTCGCTCCACCAGATAACGGTTGATGCGCGCGGCAATCGCCTCCGGCGGGAGGTCAAAGGCGGCAATCGAAGCGGCCACCCCTTGCAAGGTTGCCGCCAGCAATGCCCCTGAGATCCCCTTGCCCACGACGTCGGCCAGGACAAAACCGTAGCGGTCCTCCGGCAGGGGAATGACGTCAAAAACGTCTCCGCCGACTGCTTCGCTGGTCAGATTGATCCCGGCAACTTCAAAGTAGCCGCCGGCGGGGAGCTGCTTGGGAAGCAGTCCGCGCTGGATCTCGCGGGCGACGGCAAGCTGCCCTTCCAGTTTTTCTTTCTCCCGAGCCGCCGCAAACAGCCGCGCGTTTTCAATCACCGTTCCGGCCTCGCGCGCCAGCGAACGAACCACTTCCCGGTCGAGTTCGGAAAGGCCCGTAACCTGCCGGCTATCGAGGTAAAGAATCCCGAGCAACTCCGCCGGTGCGCGCAAGACCGTGGTGTCAAGTGTCGCCACTGCCGGCACGCTCAGCAGCGGCATTGCCAGTATGGTGTGGAGCTGAAGGCGCGCGATGCTGGCTTGCCGCTCAAGCGCCTCGGCGGCTGCCTCATCGCTCAACATCACCTCCCGGCAGGTATTCTTGACCTGTTCGAGAACGCTCTGGCTGACCTCCAGTCCGGCCGAGCGCAACGTGCGACGCTGATTGTCGCGGGCAACCCCCGGCGCCAGTTCGCCGCTATCCTGGCGCAACAGCAGCACGCCCCGCTCCGCGTGAGTGACTTCCAGGGCTGCGTCCACCACCGCCGCCAGCACGTCCTCCAGGACAAGCCCGGCGTGAAGCACTCGGGCCACCTCGAGCAGCAAGCCAAGATGGTATAGCTCTCTCGAGGCGGCCGGCGCCGCCGGCACCACCCGCTTGATGAAATCGTCCAGCGCCGCTTCCTCGCTGCAAAAAATGACCGAATAGGAATCCGCCAGGCCAAAGTCAATCTTGTCGTTGTGGCGCAGCTCGCAGCGGGTTGTCCGCTCGCCGTTCAAAAAAGTGCCGTGACGGCTGCGTAGATCCTCCAGAAAGTAACGGTCGCCCTCCTGGACGATTTGCGCCTGCTGGCGCGAAATACGGAGGTCATGCAGGATGATGTCGTTCCCGCTCTGCCGGCCGAGGGTGAACGGAGTCCGGAGAAGATGAATGTCTCGCCGCGTGCCGGTGGGTTCAACCAAAATCAATACCGGTGGCTTGGGCATGGCGTGCGCCCGCAGTGGAAGCCGGCTTCCCTGTGATGGCCGCTATGATAGCACAGACTATTCCCGAACGATGGGCGCCCGGCCGGCGCCGGGCCGCATCACGCGAGCAGCGGCCCGCACCACCATGCTCCGCGGCGCCAGGCGTTGCGAGTGAACCATGATCCGGTTCATCCGGCCGGAGATGGCAACCACCCGCCGACTTTCAATCGCCCGCAGCGCGGTCGCCACCACCTGTTCCGGAGATTCCATCGGGCCACGGTGTGCTCGGTTCTGCATTCCGGCTACTTCAAAAAAATTCGTATCGGTCGTACCGGGACAAAGGCAACTGACCGAGACTCCTGTCCCTTTGCATTCGGCGGCGA
>DATBWB010000172.1 GCA_036514995.1 Candidatus Acidiferrales bacterium | reverse complement strand
ACAACCCGAGGCGCCGGCCATCAGGCTCGAGGAAGCGTACCGAGCTTTCCTGGGTGGCGAGGTTCTCTTCGTGGACGTGCGCGAACCGGACGCCTTTCGCGCCGGGCATATTCGCGGCGCGAGGAATATTCCTCTCGGCCAAGTGGAGCGCCGGTTGAATGACCTGCCGCGCGACCAGAGGATCGTGCTCTACGATGACGATCCCGGGGGCGGCGACGCCTGCGCCGCAAGCCGCAGCGCCAGCCGCCTGTTTCTATCCCGCGGTTATTCCCCATCGCTCGTCCGCGTCTATCGCGACGGCTTCACCCGCTGGCGCGAGGCGGGCTACCCAACCGAACAGTGAGCAAGCCGCTGGCAGGTGACAGGTATCAGGTGGTAGGTGGTAGGTGGCAGGTGGCAGGTGGCAGGGGTCAGTCTCTGCTCTTTAGTCTTGAGTCTTGGGTCTTGAATCTTCAGTCTTCGCTTTTCGAGGTTCGATTTTCGTTTTTCGAATTTCGCTCGGTATGAGTTTCTAATCGAGGTCAAATATTCTCGACGGGGGTTTCTCGGGTTCTTCTTTGGCCTTTTTCATGCCCTCTTCAAATTTCTTCTGAAGAATCTTTTCTTTGTTCTTTTCCGCCTCCCGGGCTTGCTGGAAGAGCGCTTCGCGCCGCTCCGCCTGCTTGCCGAGGGATTTGACGGCCTCCTGGAGGTCTTCAATCATCGGTTTCTTCGGCGGCGGCTCGTGAGAGATCACCACGCCAAGCTCGGCGTCCACCTTCAACTTCGCCTGGCAGCACGGGCAGGTCACTTCAAAATCTTCCGGCGCGCCCTTTGCCATGGTTGCTCCACCCCGCTTGCCACTCCAATATACGGCTGACGGCAAAGGATTGCAATCGGCGAGGGACAACCCGTTTCGGGAGCTCTCTTCCGGTCGGCCTGCCTCGATAGATAGGCGGCGGTGTCTCCTTCCAGGAGACATACCCGGCGTCGATCCAGCGCGAGCAAGCCTGTTCTTCGATGCTAGCAGCCACACCAGCTCGGCCGCCGAGCGCGAGCGTGGCTGAGGCCGATTTTCGAGTGCCACGAGACTAGCTATCGTGTCAAGGGAACCATGTAGCACGATCATGACTTACACTATAGTTGGAACGGCACAAGATCGGACAGGGACAGGAGTTAGTGCTCCCGCTGATGCGACGACCTTGGCGCTCAATCGTTGGCAACCGTAAGGGGATTATCCTGATCCAGTCCGGTTTGACGCAGGGCTGCGGGTCATCTCGAAGCTTCGGGACGGTCGCCTGAACAAGTTGGAACAGCACTGGTGTCGGGGCCACCGCCCTCGCCCTGGTGGCAAAGCCGCGCGTCATCTATGAAGTGGGGGCGTGACCCGCTCTTGTTGGTGGCCCCCGCTGAGGAGGAAGCAACTATGGCAGTCAAAGCGATCCCTGAGGGATATCACACGGTCACGCCTTACTTGGCCGTGCAAGGGGTGGCCAAACTGATCGAGTTCCTGACGCAGGCCTTCGACGCGAAGGAGGTTCACCGCACGACACTCCCGGACGGCACGATCTACCATGCCGAGGTCAGGATCAGCGACTCGGTGGTTATGATGGGCGAGCCGAGGGGCGAGTGGAAGCCAATGCCTGGCACGATCTACTTGTACGTGTACGTGAACGATACCGACGCCGTTTACAAGCGCGCACTGCAAGCGGGCGCCACCTCGCTGATGGAGCCGTCGGACCAGTTCTATGGCGACCGCAACGCGGGCGTAAAAGACCCGGTCGGCAACTATTGGTGGATCGCCACGCACATTGAGGACGTCCCGCCCGCGGAGCTAGCGAAGCGTGCAGAAGCTTTCATGAAGCAGCAGGGCCAGGTATGACTCTGAGCCGCCTACCCGCTGACCCTCCGGGCATGTCGCGGGCAAGCGCCGGCCAAGAACGCGTCGCAGTGGGCGGGGCATGGGCGGCTTACAACCGCCGCCCCTGAGCGCGGCTGTCAGGCTGCTCGCCAGAGCACGCCCATGCGTGTACCGTGCAGCACACCGACCTGCCTGCTGCGGGCAGGGAACGAAGGGGGCTGTGCGATGAATCGAACGAGGCTCGCGAGCATTGGTTCGTGCAACGTCATGGGCCTGCGGATTGCGACGAAAGGACTCTCCGAGGAGCGAGTACGGAGAAGTGTTTTCCGTATTCTCAAAGACAACCTCCTCTGCTCCATCTCCACCGTCACGGGCGGCAATCGTGCGCATATCAACACCGCGTACTTCTGCTACTCCGACGAGCTCGAACTGTATTTCCTCTCGCATCCCAGTTCACTCCACTGTCGAAACCTATCGAGGAACTCGTCCATGGCTATGGCCATCTTCTCCTCCTCTCAGAAATGGCGCGGCCCCGACCAAGGCTTGCAGCTTTTCGGAAGCTGCAGTCAGACCAGGGGACCTCAAGCGAGGAAGGCAGAACAGTTGTACGGGAAACGCTTCCCGGCGTATGCGAGCTGGAAGGCGAGCGTCAACAGGGATGACGTGGCTCGAGCTTACCGGTTCTACCGGTTCCGCACTGGCAAGTTGAAGATACTCGACGAAAAAAACTTTGGCGAGGCGGTGTTTGTATATGCCGCGGTCAGAAGAGGCTTACGTTCGCAATGACCAACGCAGGCATGTTAGAGAGCGATTAAGTGAACAAAACTTGTGGGCAGACCAAGGAAGGCGTCTGAGAAACCAACAAGTTAGTGAATTTGTGCTGTCCTCCGGAGCCAGAGGTCGGCGGTTCCCTTCTCCGGCTCTGCGGGATCCCTTCGTCCCGCCCTCGCGGCATCAGGGCAGGCAGGACAAGCGAATCCGCCCAGGCGTGCCATTCTTTCTTGTCCCCATAGATCCTACGGATCCCACCTTTTGCTTCGCAAAGCAACCGTAGGGCGAACGGTCGTTCGCCCCTACATGTCCCGTTAGCGATTAGCAGGATTAGGGGGGAGCAGCCGCTCGCCGCGACATTTACGCTCTGGCTCCTACCGGCGGGCTGGTTGTGCTTCCGGCGGAGGAGTTTTGCGCGGCAACAATTCCGGCAATTGAGCAATATTGTAGACAACCACCCCCAGCACCTGAGCGCCTTCCATCAGGTCATCCTTCCAAACTTTGTCGAAGGTATCCGATTGGGAGTGGTGAGTCTTGTTATATTCCGCGCCATCCTGGTCGCAGAAAAAGCCGGGCACACCGGCCGTGTTGAACGAAGTGTGGTCGGAACCGCCCACGCTGCGCAAGCTCAGCTCCTCAAAACCAATCGAGCGCAAGGGCGCTACAACCTTGTCCATGATTTCGCGCAACTGGTAGTTACCCTGCAAGTTCAAGCTTCGCACCCGGCCTGTTCCGGTATCATGGACCACGACAGCGGAAATCTTCGGCAGTTCGGCCTCGTGAGCCTTCACATAGGCTTTGGAGCCATGCAAGCCCTGCTCCTCGCCGCTGAAGAGGACGAAGCGAATCGTCCGCCTGGGGTGGATGGCGAGCGCGTTGAGCGCCCGGGCCGCTTCGAGCACGGCCGCCACGCCGGTACCGTCGTCGGTAGCGCCGGTTCCAAGGTCCCAGGAATCGAGGTGGGCACCCAGGAGCACGAATTCGTCGGGCTTTTCGGCGCCCGGAATCTCTGCCACTGTGTTGTACACGGTCACCGGATCCTTGCTGAAGACGTTGTCCCGGATTTCGATCTCGACCTCCATCGGCTGCTTGCTTTCCAGCAACCGCCAGATCAAGCCGTAGCCTTCGCGGGTGACAAAGGCGGTGGGGAGCAGCCCGATCTGGTAGTCCCGGCCGGAGGCGCTCATGTCGAGCAACCCGTGCTCCTTGTTGGAATTTCGGAGCACGGCGATGACACCTTCCACTTTGAAAAATTCTTCCATCTGCTGGCGAAATTTTTGGATGGCTTGAAAATCGCGCTCGGGTGGCACGATCGTCGGCCGCTGGCGTTCCGGCTTAGCGGGCGGAATTCCCGGGGCAGGCGGCTTGTATTCCGTGGTGATAACGATCGCACCGCGCAGTTTTCCCCGGTATGGCTCCAATTCCTCCACCTTCTCTGCCTTGACATAGACCACCGGCCCGCGCATCGGCCCGTTAGTATTCGGCGACCAGCCGGCGGAGGCCAGGGTGAGCGGGTGAGTCGCCGGCTTGAGGATTCGGCCCGCAGCCGTGCCGCGATGCCAGGAATGAGGAATCGTCCAGGCTTCCAGGCGAACGTTGGCGAGGCCGTAATCCTTGAAACGCTCGGCTGTCCAGTCATTCGCCTGTTTCAATTTCTCCGTTCCCGTAAGCCGCGGGCCAATCATGTCGGTGAGGTGCTGCAAGCTCTTCATGTGCTCGCTGCGTTCGGCTACCTCGGCCAGGATTTTTTTGTCCATGGCCTGGGTCGGGTCTTCCGGCGGCTGCGGGGGCTGGGCTTGCTGCGCATAGAGACCAGCGGCTAAAAAAGCGAGCACCAGCACGGCGAGCAGGCGACTCGTTCGCATTCGACTCCCTCCTGATTCCAAACTTACTTGAGGACTCTACTCGTGTGAGTGCGTCATCGTAGGACAATCCGTTCAAGAGCGGAAGAGGAATCTTGCAGGCGACCCCGTGGGCAGGGCTTGGCTCGCCAGGGCGCTTGTGGGCCTGGACGACCACGGCAACTGGATGGTAAAAGAGGTCGGCAATTTGACGCTACTGGCAAGCGAGAGAGATCGAACGGCAGGGCCGATGAAGAAGCTGGACGTTGTGGTCTGCGGCGAAGTGAACGCCGAGTTGATCCTCTGGAACCATCCCTTTCCGGAGCTGGAGAAAGAAAAGTTAGCGGAACGGATGCTTTTCACCTTCGGGGGCTCGTCGGCAATTTTCGCTTACAATCTCGCCGCGTTAGGGGCAAAAGTAGGTTTTGTGACTGTGCTGGGCAAGGATGCTCTTGGCGATTATCTCTTCAAGCGATTGCGCGAGCAAAAAATCGACCTGCGTCACCTGCGACGGAGCCGCAACACCCCGACGGGAATCACGGTGACCATGTTCATGCCTCCGCACAAGTCCATGGTGACCTGCACGGGCACGATTGCGGCGTTGCGACTGCGCGATATTCCTTTTGACTACCTCCGTTCGGCTCGCCACCTCCATGTAGGCTGCTTCTTCTTGCAAAAGAACCTGCAAGCGGGCGCCGCCACCCTGTTTCGCCGCGCGAAGAAACTGGGGCTGACAACCTCGCTCGACACCAATTGGGATCCGAGCGAGCAATGGGACTCGGGTCTCAAAGCTATCCTCCCCCACGTTGACATTTTCCTGCCCAATGAGGACGAGGCGCTGCGGATCACCGCCGAACGTGACCTGCATCGCGCTCTGGATGCACTGGCGAAAATCGTGCCCATTGTCGTCGTGAAGCGCGGGGAGAAAGGCGCTGTGCTCGGAGCCGGTGCCAGGGTCATGGAAGCGCCCGCATTGCCGGCCAAATTTCTCGAGTCAACGGGAGCGGGCGATACCTTTGACGCCGGCTTCGTCTTTCGTTTTGTTGGCGGAGCGCCGCTCGAGGAGTGTCTGCGGTTTGCCAACGCCTGCGGCGCGCTTGCCGTGACAGGGCTGGGCGGAACGACCGCGTTCGCAGCTCGGAAGAATGTGAAGGTGTTCCTCGAGAGAGAATTGCGGCGCCACCCGTCGGCCACGGAGCGGCCCCGGGAGGAGCGGTGATGGGCTCAGCCGCGCAGCACCTTCCGGCTCGGTCGCCATCGCAGAAACATTGTCAGAAACATATGAGCGAGGTTGTCTCGATGAGGCACTTATGGAATCCGAAGGACCCAAGCTCCAGCGCAAGTTAACGCTTCTGAACGCCACCTCCATCAACATGTCCAACATGGTGGGCATCGGACCCTTCATCACCTTTCCGTTGATCGTCGGTGCGATGGGTGGACCCCAGGCCATGCTGGGGTGGGTGGTCGGCGCCGTGCTCGCCATTATGGATGGCTTGGTGCTCAGCGAGCTGGGCGCGGCGCTGCCGGGCTCCGGCGGCGCTTATATTTTTCTCCGCGAAGGCTACGGGCCGGCACGGTGGGGACGTTTGATGTCGTTCCTTTTTATCTGGCAGTTTATCTGGAGCGGGCCGCTGGAGATTGCGTCCGGAAATATCGGCTTCGTGCAATATCTCAGTTTTCTGAAGAAGGACCTGACGCCGACCGAGATGAAGTTCATGGCGGCCGGGGTGGGAGTGCTGGCGATCATCCTCCTCTATCGCAAAATCACTGACATCGCCAAGCTCATGCTGGCACTGTGGATCGGCATGCTCGTCACCGTGGGCTGGGTGATCGTCACCGGCCTCGTGAAGTTCGATGCCACTCGCGCTTTCTCTTTTCCGCCCGGCGCGTTTGCAGCGGATAGGAACTTCTTTGTGGGTCTGGGAGCGGCCAGTGTTTATGTCATGTACTGTTTCCTGGGTTACAACCAGGCGTGCTCCCTCGGCGACGAAGTGCTGGATCCGCCTCGCACCATCCCGCGGGCCGTCATCCTTTCGGTGCTGGGAGTATTCGCGATTGACTTGCTGATGAACCTGGTGTTGCTGGGGGTCGTGCCGTATGGGGAGGTGATCCGCTCGCCCTATCCCGTCTCGGAGATGATGGCTCGAGTGTATGGTCCCTGGGCCGGCGTGCTTCTCTCGCTGATGGTTCTCTGGACGGCGTTCGCCTCCATCTTTGCGTTGTTGTTGGGCTATTCCCGAATCCCCTATGCTGCCGCGCTGGACGGAAACTTTTTCCGGCCTTTCGCCAAGCTGCACAGCCATGGTTTTCCGCATATTTCTTTGCTGGTTGTCGGCGGGATGGCGGTTCTGGCCAGTTTCTTTAACCTCGCGACGGTGATCAATGCTTTGATGGCCGCCCGCATCCTGATCCAGTTTGTAGGGCAAATCTTCGCCGTGGCCCTCCTCCGGATCTACCGGCCAGAGGTTCGCCGCCCTTTCAAGATGTGGCTTTATCCGCTGCCGAGTTTGGTTGCTTTTGCCGGATGGATCTACGTTTTCGTTTCAACCGGCGCGCGCTACATCTTTTATGGTGCCAGCGTGATGGTGACCGGGGTTATCGTTTATCTTGTCGTGGCGCATCGGCGCAAAGTTTGGCCATTTCCGGCGCCGGCTGCCCGACCCGGGCTGGCAGCAGAGTGAGAATGTGAAACAAGTTCAGCATCCAATGGAGGCATTCTTATGACACGGTTTTTCTCTCTCGCCTTGGTTATCCTCACGGTGGCGGTTTTAGCCACGGCCCAGACACCTGAACCGATCGAGAAGTGGACAGGCAAGACGGTGATGTTTTTTTCACCCCATCCGGACGATGACGCGCTCTGCTGTGGCGGAACCCTGGCGATGCTGGCCAAGCAGGGGAACCGCGTTCTACTTGTTCTCTACACGAACGGCAACAAAGGTTCCGGTGATCTGGAAATGACTGCCGGCCGCCTGGCGGCGATTCGCAAAGGCGAAGAAACGGCGGCTGCTCAAACGCTCGGCATCGCCAAGGAGAACATCATCTGGCTTGGCTACAACGACGGCGAACTGGAGTATGTGCCGCCGCAGCCCTTGTTGCGCCAGGTCGTGCATCTGGTCCGGAAGTATCGCCCCGATGTCGTCATGGCCGTGGATCCCGGCGAGACATACGAAAAGTGGCACAAGACCGACCACCGGATGGCAGGCATCATCACGCTGGACGCGATCCGCACCGCTGGCTTTCACCTGAACTTCCCCGAGCACTACCTCTATGAAGGGCTTAAGCCCTATGAAGTGCCGCTCTTTCTCTTCTACTACGCGGCAAAGACGGAAGAGAACTACTGGGTGAATATCGACGGCTTTATGTACGCCAAGGTGGAAGCTTTGGCAAAGCACACGAGCCAGATGAGTTCCGCCTGGAAGAAGTACCGGCCCGAATGGGACCCGGCGGAACTGGCCAAATTCAAGAACGACATTCGCGCGCAAGCGCCGAAAAGAGAGGGCCATTACGTGGAAGGCTTCCGCCGCGCGACGGAATTTTCGCAGCAGTAGGGGCAAGCTTCAGCTTGCCCTTTGCCCTTTGCCTGGGGCGGTCTGAAGACACGCCCCTACATCATACCTACAAAGAAGACACGCCCCTACGTGATACCTACAAAGCCGAGAAAACCGTTTGACCTCCCACGAGCGTGTGGACAACTCGACAGGCCCCGTCGAGGATAACCAAATCCGCGTCGGCACCCTCGCGAAGCATCCCTTTCCGGCCATCGCATCGAAGCAAGGTGGCTGGATTCAAAGTTGCCGCACGTAACGCTTGCGTCATAGAGCAACCTGTCCAGCTCATAACGTTGCGCACCGCCACGTCCTGGGTAAGGGTGCTTCCCGCCAGGCGCCCCTCCGAGTCGCGCGAGACTCCGTCTTTGACTTGAACTTTCAGTGTGCCGAGCTGATAGGTGCCGTCCGGCATCCCGGTCGCGCTGGTGGCGTCGGTAATGAGCAGGAGGCGATCAAAGCTCTTCAGATGGGCAGCCAAGCTTACGACGACCGGGTCCAGATGTACCCCGTCGGCGATCAACTCGGCGTAGATGGCATCGCTGGCCAGCACGGCAGCGACAATACCGGGGTCGCGGTGAGACAACGGTCGCATGGCGTTGAAGAGATGGATGCCGTGGGTCGCGCCGGCAGCGATCGCCTCCTGAGCTTCCGCATAGGTGGCGTTCGAATGGCCGATGCCCACCAGGATATCGCGACTCCTTGCCTCGCGCAGGATTTCGATGGTGCCGGGCAGCTCCGGAGCGATCGTGAGGATGCGGAGTTTGCCCCGCGCGCGCTCGACCCAATTCCGAAAAGTCTCGAGCTCCGGAGAGACGATATTTTCGGGCCGGTGCGTCCCTCGCTTTTCGGGATTGATAAAGGGACCCTCCATGTGGATGCCCAGCGGCAGGGCGCCGGGCCATGCGCGACGTTCGAGAAGTTCAGCCAATGCCGCCACGCATTCCGTCGTGGTTTTGAGGCCAGCGCTGACCATGGTAGGCACAAAGGCGGTGGTCCCGTGGCGAGCGAGAAAACCCGAGATGGCGTCCAGAGCTTCTGCCGTTGCCTCCATGACGTCGCGGCCGGCTGCGCCGTGGATATGCAGGTCAATCATCCCGGGAGCGACGGTGAAGCGCCCAGCGTCGAGGACCGAGTATCCCGGCGGGACCGTGATGGCTTCTCGCGACCCCAGCTTCTCAATGTGCCCATCGGCAATCTGGATGCGCGCCTCGGGGATCTCCTGGGCCGGCGTGAGCAGAGTTCCTGCTTCAACTACGAGTCGCGTCGAGGCCATCTTTGATCCCGGTATCTCTCGCCCTTCAGTTTGCCCCTGCAGGAAGATTGGAATCTTTCGCATCTTGGTTTAGGTTCGCCGGGATGTCAACCGCTGCGATGCAAAGAGGCAAGGAAGCAAGGTTTCTCAGTAGCTTGTTGAAAAAGCACTTCTGCTTGTCATTCCGAGTCCCGATGAAATCGGGACGAGGAATCTGCTTTTGGCGAAAT
>DATBWB010000171.1 GCA_036514995.1 Candidatus Acidiferrales bacterium | reverse complement strand
ACCGCAACCACGGCAAGAACCTTACCGCGTGCTACGAGCACCGCTCCGTCTGGCTCGCCGAGCGCCAGGCCCACTACCACAAGTACATGCACCAGCTACCCCTCCACCTGACTCCCGACCAGATCAGCGACATCCAGGACGCCCTGCAGATCACCGCCAGCACCCACCTGAACGGCCCGCTCAGCCAGAAGGCGACCGCCGCCCTGGCAGGGTTCCTATATGAATACCGTGAAGTCGAGACCGAGCAGCGAAAAAAGGGGACGGATTTATTTTTGGCTATTCGTAGGTAGGGACATGCCTAACAAATCGCTGGAGAGGGACGCCGCGAAAAACGCGGCGCCCCTCAGCTTGGTTCGTTAGGCCTCAGGTGAACTTAGTTCGAGATCTCCGGACACCCGCCGCGGCGGGCACTAAGATGCAGCCCGGCCGCTTCGAGCGCCTCAGCGTGGGTCGGATCGTATGTGCAGGAGCCCCGGAGTGCTAACTTATGACTGGACCAAGAACGGGGGGCAGGTCACGCACCCCACATTGTCTTGCTTTTCCCACCTTGTGGCACGTTGTTAAGTTTTGTTGTTATGTTCCAAAGTTATTACTACTTTTCCTCGAGCGTGCCCTTCTTCAAGATAACGGAGAGCTTCAGCCACGTCGCTTAACGGGTAACCTCTATCTATGACGGGTACAATCTTTCCGGCTGCAAGAAAATCTTTCAGAAGAACCAAATCCGTCTTGTTTAGCTTCGCTATAAAGAAACACATCTTCTTGCTCCCAATCAGTGAAAGTAATGGTCCCAGTAACATAGCTTGGAGAATTTGAGCCCAACCACCTCCAACCATGACATAAATTCCGTCCTGACCGAGTGCACGTCTGTAATCGAAAATCGAATGATATGCGTTCGCAGCAATAATCAGGTCGTAACGCTGCCCACTTTGCGTGAAGTCTTCTCGAGTGTAATCAATGACATGGTCTGCGCCAATCGATCGCGCCGTGTCCACATTCCTCGTGCTGCACACAGCAGTGACTTCAGCCCCGAACGATTTGGCAATCTGGACCGCAAATGTACCCACACCACCAGACGCGCCATCAACCAGAACCTTGTGGCCTCGCTGGATGCGTCCCTTATCACGAAGACCCTGAAGGGCACTGAGTGCCGCCACTGGTACGGCTGCTGCGTCCTCAAACGATATGTTGGCTGGCTTCAGTGCCAATTTATCTTCAATAGCACACACATACTCGGCAAAGGCCCCATGGCACGCGCCGAATACCTCATCACCTGGTTGAAACTGCGTTACGTTCCTGCCAACCGCTTCAACCTGCCCGGCCAGATCAACCCCTAGGCGTGTGATCTTTGGTTTGCGCAGCCCCCCGATCGCTAGGCGGACAAACAACGGTTTACCTCTCATGAGGCGCCAGTCAAGTGGATTGACGGAAGCCGCGCGGACTTTTATCAAAACTTCATTGTCCCCAGCGGTCGGCTTCTCGATCTCTTCACACTTGAGAACATCGGGCGAACCGTAGCTGTAATAGACGATTGCTTTCATATGGGTCAGACGGCACCGGCCTGTGCTCGATCGCTTGCTTTATCGGGCTCAGGTATTCCAGATGGCCTTAATCCCTTAAACAGAAGCCAAAAACTCAGTGCCAGTTCGAAGACAGCCATAGGCGAATCGAACCACCACAGGTTCACTAGCTTGGGAAAGTCGGGGAAGATGTAAAGAACAAAAGTGCAGGCCGCGCACCATGCAGACGAGATCACACCAAAGGCAGCCAGTGCTCTGGGGACGTAGCCCGACTTGAACCACAAGTAACTACCAACGGTGGCTCCCAATCCCCAAAACAGCAAGCCAACGTAGTACGCGTCGAAACCAGAGAGGTACAGCCGCGCCACGACCGGTAACTGATCTGGTCCAAACGCTCGCGAGTAATCAGCGCCGCTCAACAGCCGCAGAGCGGTAAAGAGATTGAGCGTCACCAGGAGCCACGTGAAGCCATGGACCAGCCGGCCGAATGCTGCGAGCAAGGCAAGGTTCTGGTCCACCGGCTTGAGAATGACGTAAAGCGCTGTGAGCAGTACGACAACGCCCACGCAGTAGACCAGGTCGCCCGCGATGCCGATGCGGAATAGTGTTTCGTGCGCCAGGATATTCCGAGCGGTTTCCGCCGGATTGCCGGATACGATCAGGCGTTCGAAGATGCCGAAATTGACCGCGACCACGGTGACGAACGAGATCGGGCAAGCAAGTCCTGCGATCCATGCAGCTTTACGTTGTGATCCGTCGATAGTGCTGATCTTCATTTCATTCCCTCCCCAGAGCTCGGGGGCAGCGGGTTGTCACGTTCGATCAGGAGGCCGCGGCGGCCAATGGTCGCACCTTTGCGCCCTTAATCAGGAGCCACAGCATGATGGCGATCTCTCCGAGCGTGGCGGGTAAGGCGCTGTTGAAGACCATCGACTCGTATTCCGGTAACAGTAAGCCCGTGAAGCTAATGGCCAGATAGGCGAAGCCGTTGATGATCAGCCAGACGCCCAGGACGCGGGGCAGGAAGCCCGACCGGAAGACAAGGATCCCAAAGGGAAAGAGCCATAGACCCCAAAAGATTTCGTTGGCAACGACTCCATGGTGATGCAGACGGAGGAACAGCATGGCCAGGGCGTCCCGCTGGGGTTTTTCGAATACCGCAAGGAAATCGGCGCCGCGCACGAGCATCAGGGCAGCTGCGTCGTTCAGCGTGTTGAGGAAGTAGATGGGGACTACCATCAGACCGCCCAGGATCACCATCAGCGCAGCGAGGTGCTGGTCCACTTCCTTAAGCAATCGGTAAAGAGCCAGCACAACGAAGATCGCGATTGTTCCGGTGAGCAGGTCGGCGACGATGCCCATACGGAAGAGCCACTCGTGCGCGGCGATGTTGTTGGCCGTCGCGGTCGCGTCCCCACGCACGAACAGGGTGCTGGGAATATACATGAGGCGCAAGGGCGCGGTGACGACGAGGAGCAGGTACAGGAATCCGGCGACTCTCCCTGGGTTGTGGGTCGAGCTCATGTTCCCTCCCTTGTAAGGGCCTAGCCGGAGATACGGCGGAGGCCGCTAGAAAATTCCGCGCCTTGCCGGGTGCGGCGCCTACAAGTCCGCTTGAACGAGTGGTTAGACGGCACACCGACCTGCGCTTACGCACTTGCCTTCTCCGGCTCGGCTGTGCGATATGGCCTTAATCCCTTAAGCAGAAGCCAAAAGCCCATTGTTAGTTCGAAAAGAAAGATAGGCCCGCCGTAATAGCCAATTGTAACTACCTTCGCGAGCTCGGGGAAAATGATGAAAGCGAAAGCAGATGCCCCTACCAGCAAGGACGAAAGCACTCCCCAGGCAGCCAATGCTCTCGGGATATAGCCTGATTTGAACCACAAATAGCAAAACACTGGGGATCCAAATCCAAAAAACAGCAAGCCAACGTTGTATCCGGCGCCATGCGCGCCAATCGACAGCCTCGCCAAGGCGTGCAATCGATCTGCTTCAAATACTCGCAAGTAATCAGCACCGCTCAAGACACGCAGAACGTCAAAGTCATTGAGCGTAATAACAACAAGAATTGCCGTCTCTATCAGCCTCCAAAAGGCCGCGAGCAAGGCAAGGCTCCGGTTTACCCGCTTGAGCACCACGTAGAGAGCTGTGATAAGTACGACATCAACCGCGAAGACAATCAGATTGCTGGCGATGCCCAGACGAAAGAGTCGTTCGTGCGCCATGATATTCCGAGCGGTTTCCGCAGCATTGTTGTAGGCAATGAGTTGGGCGGGGACATAAAACTCAGCAAAGAGTGCGGGGATCAGGGCAAATAGGTAAGCAAATCCCACGACTCTTGCGGCTTTGCGTTGTGACTCGTCGATGGTGCTGATTGTCATTTCATTTCGTCCTAATGTAGATGTTTTCTCAGAAAGTGCTGAAGCATCGGGCGTTCTTGGTCTTCATTGCATTGCCATGAGGAGCAGGCCGACCAAACCCCATCTCACGGCACACACACAATGTGCTGCACTTCCGAAATCGTCACAGCGTCGTTGACGTTAAAAGATGCATACGATAACCGGGGCCCGAATGTTTCACGTTTCATTGTGGATGGAAGCTCGGAAAAATGGCTCTCGTGGTCAGTTGGTGCAAACAAGCCACTGCATGACCTGCCCCCCGAAAACTAGTCCAGCCAAAACGTAGCTTCTCCGGGGTAAAACAACCCGAGAGGAGCGAGCCATGAAGAAGAGCCGGTTTAGTGAAGTGCAGATCGTAGGGGTGTTGAAAGAGGCGGAGGCGGGAGTTCCGGTGAAGGATCTTTGCCGACGGCTGGGAGTCAGCGACGCGACGTTCTACCACGGGAAGGCTAAGTACGGGGGCCTGGAAGTGAACGAGGCGCGGCGGGTGGTGGCGAAGGTCGAGTTTCACGCCGGGGAGCTGTTCCCCCGTGTGGGCTTCCTCGTCACCAACATAGAGCTGCCGAGCCGGGCGGTTGTACGCTTCTACAACAAGCGGAGTACAGCGGAGCAATGGATTAAGGAAGGGAAGCTGGCGGTGAATTGAACCCGTCTTTCCTGCCATCGGTTCCGGGGGAATGAAGTGCGTCTGTGGTTGAGCGTGATCGCCTATAACTTGGGGAATCTGTGGCGACGGCTAGCATTGCCGAGCAGGATTGGGAACTGCTCGTTGACGAGTTTGCAGCAGCGGTTGGTGAAGACCGGTGAACGGCTGGTGAAACATGCGCGCTACTATTGGCTGCTCTTGGGCGAAGGGCACCTGACTCGGAAACTGTTCGCGAGCATGCTCAGGATGCTTGCGGCGCTGCCGGTGGCGGACGGCTAGGCAACGCCGGAAGATAGCCAACCAGGGCTGCGAAGTCATCCAGCAGGGACAAGTGCCAGCAGCGGGGCAGGCTGGAGGCAGGAAACAAACCACGGAAGGCGCCGGAAGGGCCAGAACGAGCCGCGATGCCACCCAAAACAGGCCATGGGGATTTTAGCTTGACAGCTGGGGGGTGGGTGGGTGTATGGCTTGCGGCAAAGGGAAGGTTCAATATCGGAAATTCCGACCAGGAGGATTGCCATGAGATACCTGGTGGCTACCGTGCTCTTTGTCTCTATGTTGACGGTGAGTTCGCCTGCTTTTGCTTCTCCTAAAGCAGCGCAGCCCACCAATGATGTCAAGTTCCGGATTCAGAGGCTCTTTGAGGTGTGGCAGGCACTCGACCCGGCAAAGGCGGCGCCCTTCTATGCCAAGGACGCCGATCTTGTCTTCTATGACATTGCTCCCCTTAAATACACTGGCTGGGCAGAATATGCCGAAGGCGTAAAAAAGGCTTTTGCCGATTTTGCATCCGCGAAATTCACACTCGGTAACGATTTGCGGGTAAGTCGGCTGGAAAATCTGGCCTGGGCTACGGCCACGTGGCATGGAGAACTTATGAGAAGGGATGGCACCAAGGCAGCCTTGGATGGCCGTTGGACCGGAGTATTGGAGAAGCACGGGAGAGAGTGGCTCATTGTCCACGAACACATGTCTGTGCCGTTGCCACCTGCTCCATCAACAGCCGGGCGTTAAGTCTATTTTGCCTGCGAACCGCTAATCCGGCCTCACGCCGCAAAGCTCGATGGGGGGCTGCCTTGCCAAACCAACCGCCCTCTCTCCACTCCTCCGTTCTCCTCCGCTTTTCTTCCACTTAGTCCGCGCCAGTCCGACTTGATCTCGGGGTAGCGCGGGCCTGCGCGGAGCCGCGCGGGTCAAATTGTGCACTTAGTTCTGGTGATCCTGATTGTATTGTTTTCAATAGAATTAGAGGCCGAGCTCAGGCGAGCTCTAAATTCCGCAAACAAGGCAACAAGTTTTCAGTGGGTTAGCGACGGTTTTCCAACAGCTTCTAATGTTGTGTCCCAGAAATACGCTTGAAAAGTCTGCCAACGTTGTTGAAAGGCTCGCGTTGAAAACAAACGAGTTCGCATTCCGTGGATCACCAGTAATTATTCAGCGAACTTCTGGGACACGACACTAGCAGGGTGCTGAAAAAGGCGTGCACAGGCTGAAAGCCTGTGCCACTGGTGCTCGCAACCAGTCGATTCTGTGGCACAGGCATTCTTGCCTGTACTCTCGGACTAGCGCCGAAACCTCGGGCCTTGTCCGCCTCAGGCGGGCTAGACTCCCGTGCGATAATGGAAGTGGAGGCCCGGTGAGCCAGCTCACCATCCTTGCCCTGTTCCTGGCCGTAGCTCTCCCGACCTGGCTCGCCCTCCGTCGTATCCTCCACTCGCCCAACGACCAATGACCTTCCGACCAACCCCGGCGCAGCAAGCCTTTCTCGAAGCGGCCCTCGACCCGAACGTCAAGCGCACCATCCGGGCCATCA
>DATBWB010000170.1 GCA_036514995.1 Candidatus Acidiferrales bacterium | reverse complement strand
GCCTTCTCGGCGCGCAACTGCACTGCCAGATTGTTTTTCTGTCCGGCAAGCAACAGGCGCTTCTGCCGGGCAAGGAGTTCTCGGGGGAGTGCCGCCAGTTTGCGGGCAGCAGCCATGGCAACGGCGTCCAGTTCGGCATCGGGGACAACCTGATTGACCAACCCCAGCGAGAGCGCCTCGGTTGCCAGCACGTCCCGCCCGGTGAGCACGAATTCAGCCGCGCGGGCCGAACCAACCAGCCGCGGCAACCAGTAGGTTCCACCGCAGTCCGGAGTGAGGCCGACGTGCACGAACGCTTGCTGGAATTTGAGGGTGTCGCTGGCGATGCGAAGGTCGCAAGCCAGCGCCAGATTCATTCCGGCACCGACCGCCGGCCCGCGGATGGCGCCGATCGTCGGCTGAGGAAAATGGCCAAGCAACGCAATCGCCCGATGCAGGCTCGAAAGACCAACACGGAAGAATCTCCTGGCGCTTGCCTGCATTTCGCCGATGTCCCCGCCCGCGCAGAAGGCTCGCCCGGCGCCGGTGACCACCAGCAGCTTGATGCTTTTATCCCGGCGCAGCGCCTCGAGCGCCTGTACCAGCTCGAGGGCGGTTGGCACGTTGAGCGCGTTCAACACTTCCGGCCGATTCAAACGCAGCGTGGCCACGCCATCGCTGGTTTCCGCTTGCAAGTTTTGATAGTTCATCGCTCGCCTCGTCGATCCAGTGTGGAGTCCAGCCGATTGTACACCTGAGGCTCGAGCGGGAGGCGACCAGCCGGTTCGAGGCGCCGGAAGCGTTGCTGAGCCCCACACAACGAATGGCCAAGGTCTTTGCTTCTTCCACAACCTGTTGTATAATTTTCTTGACAAGTGAGGACGCGTCCCTATAATGCGGTCGGCATTGCGCGAATGAACGGGAGAGTAGGCGGGCGGGTGGCGCGCGGAAGAACCTCCAGCTTCCGTGGTTATCACCTGGGCCAGCAATCTACCTGAACGGAATCTAACAGCTCTGGAAGGTTAAGGCCCACGGCGAAGCGGCCTGTCGCCGCAGATGGGTTTGGGGCAGGAGTTTCCCTTCTTCTTTCCGGACCGTCTCCGCCCCGCGCACCCGAATGCGGGCAAGCCGGGCAGTGCTTTTCTCGCAGGTAGGTCCAAGACAGCGCACAACAGGCAATGGGCAGGAGGGGCGGAATGAATGGGCGCCACACAGTCGTGAATGGCGGTCGCAAACAAGCTCAGCGCGCCAAGGGCTTGAGCGTCCCACGTCTTTTCACCAACAGCAGGGTTTCTCCTTTCGATGAAGTCGAATGGGAACGGCGTTCCGCCTCCATCTCGAACGACAAAGGCGAGGTGATTTTCCGCCAAGACGATGTCGAGACGCCGAAGAACTGGTCGCAAACGGCAACTAACATCGTGGCGTCGAAATATTTTCATGGGAAGCTCGGCAGCGCCCAGCGCGAGACCTCCGTGCGCCAATTGATCAGCCGGGTGGTGAATGCCCTGGTGCGCTGGGGCGAGCCGGGCAACTACTTCGCCACCCACGAGGACCGCGACGCCTTCCGCGATGAGCTGACTCACCTCCTGGTGCAGCAGAAGCTCTCCTTCAATTCACCGGTCTGGTTCAACCTGGGAGTGCAGCCCAAACCGCAGTGTTCGGCCTGCTTCATCAACTCGAT
This sequence comes from Candidatus Acidiferrales bacterium, assembly GCA_036514995.1. Lineage (NCBI taxonomy): Bacteria > Pseudomonadati > Acidobacteriota > Terriglobia > Candidatus Acidiferrales > Candidatus Acidiferrales bacterium. The sequence continues at coordinate 14,875 of DATBWB010000170.1, read as the reverse complement.
TGACGACTCCATGAGCTCGATCATGGATCTCACCAAGACCGAGGGGATGCTCTTCAAGTGGGGTTCCGGCACGGGGACGAATTTTTCGGCGTTGCGTTCGAGTTTCGAGGGCCTCTCCGGCGGAGGGATTGCTTCCGGCCCGGTCAGCTTCATGCGGGGTTTTGACGCCTTCGCGGGCGTCATCAAGTCGGGCGGCAAGACGCGCCGGGCGGCCAAGATGGTGATCCTGAACATCGAGCACCCGGACATCGTCCAGTTCATTGATTGCAAGGCGCGTGAGGAGCGCAAAGCATGGCAACTGGCTGCGATCGGCTACGACAGTTCCATCGATGGCGAAGCTTACAGCTCCATCTTCTACCAGAACGCCAATCACTCCGTCCGCGTCACCGATGAATTCATGCAAGCGGCGGAGAAAGACGGCGAATGGTGGACCCGGCGGGTCACCACTGGCGAGCCGCTCCACAAGTATCGCGCCCGCGACTTGCTCCGCAAGATTGCCGAGTCCACTTATCAGTGTGGTGACCCGGGCATGCAGTTCGATACCACCATCAACCGGTGGCATACCTCGAAGAACACCGCTCGCATCAACGCCTCCAATCCCTGCTCCGAGTACATGTTCCTGGACGACACCGCCTGCAACCTGGCCTCGCTCAACCTGTTGAAGTTTCTCTCCCCGGGCGGGCAGTTCGATACGGAAGCGTTTCGTCACGCGGTGGACGTTTCCCTCCTGGCGCAGGAAATCATCGTGGACAACGCCAGCTATCCCACGCCCAAAATCGCCCAGAACAGCCACGATTACCGCCCGCTCGGACTTGGCTACGCCAACCTGGGCGCGCTGCTGATGTCTCTCGCCTTGCCCTATGATTCCGGCGCCGGCCGGGAAATCGCGGCCGCCATCACCGCCCTGATGACCGGCGAAGCCTACCTCCAGAGCGCCCGCATCGCCCAGGCCACCGGCCCCTTCCCCGGCTACGAGCGCAACCGCGAGCCCATGCTTGACGTCATCGGCATGCACCGGGAGGCGGCGCACAAGATCGCCACTCGTGAAATGCAGAATGAGAAAGCCAGGTCCCTGGCGGCCAACCGCGTGCAGGCCGCCTTGATGCCTCTGCTGGCGGCGGCGAGAAAGTCCTGGGACGAAGCGCTCGAGGAAGGTCGCACGCACGGCTACCGCAACGCGCAAGTCACCGTGCTCGCTCCGACCGGCACCATCGGCTTCATGATGGATTGCGACACGACCGGCGTCGAGCCTGACTTGGCGCTCGTGAAATTCAAGAAGCTGGTGGGCGGCGGGGTCATCAAGATCGTCAACCAGACGGTACCCACCGCGCTCGTTCGCCTGGGCTATTCACCTGCCCAGGTGAGCGACATTGTGGACTACATCGACAAGCAAGGAACCATCGAAGGCGCGCCGCACCTTCAAGCAGAACATCTGCCGGTCTTTGATTGCTCGCTGAAGCCTTCGACCGGCAGCCGTTCCATCTCGCCTTCCGGGCACGTCAAGATGATGTCAGCCGTGCAGCCATTCCTTTCCGGCGCCATTTCGAAAACCGTCAATCTCCCGGCTGAATCTACGGTTGAGGATATAATGCAAGCTTACGTGGATGGCTGGAAGCAGGGGCTCAAAGCCATCGCCATCTACCGCGACAGCTCCAAGCGCGCCCAACCCCTCAACACCGCCGACGCCGGGAAGCAGAAAGAAAAAGTCATGGCCAAGCCTGAGGAAAAAGGGAAAGCGGAACTCCCCGACCAGCCGGAACTCTTTCCCGGCGCGCGGCGGACGCTCCAGCGTCGCAAGCTGCCCACCGAGCGCCAAGCTATCACCCACAAATTCTCGGTCGGCGGCCACGACGGTTACATCACGGTCGGGCTTTACGAGGACGGCACTCCGGGGGAGATCTTCATCACCATGGCCAAGGAAGGCTCGACGCTCTCCGGCATCATGGACGCCTTCGCCACGGCCATTTCCATTTCGTTGCAGTACGGCGTTCCGCTCCGCGTTTTTGCTGAAAAGTTTGCCCACATGCGCTTTGAGCCCTCCGGCTGGACAGGCAATCCGGAGATTCCTTATGCCAAGTCCATCATGGACTACATCTTCCGGTGGCTTGGCTCGAAGTTCATCAGCCCGGAATATCGCCAGGGCGAGATCGAAAGTTCCATCTCCGCAAGCACCCCACCTCACATAGGGGAGACCAAACGGCCTGCAACGGGCCGAATCACCCCGCCTAGCGGGACACAGGTGGGCGCGCCTTCTACGCCGCAACCCGTCGCCGCGGTCGAAGACGCTCCCACCTGTGCCGATTGCGGCTCCCTCATGTTCCGCAACGGCAACTGCTATAAGTGCGAGAATTGCGGAAGTACCTCAGGCTGCTCTTGATATCCAAATCTTTGTTACGTGGGCCAGGCACAGGCATGCTCGATGCCTGACTTGTCTAAATTGGCCTGAAGCTTTCTTGGTTTCATTCTCGTGAGGTGACGACTATGAATGAGGACCAGGAGTTTAAGCTCGTGCCGCCCGGCAGTGGCAAAACCGTCTCGCTAGTCGGAGACATTTACACTTTCCTGATGGTGGGCGAAGAGACCGGTGGAGCCTATGCCTTGATCGAAGTGGTCATTCCCCCACAGGGCGGTCCGCCACCGCACATCCACCGGCGCGAGGATGAAGCGTTCTACGTTCTCGAGGGAGAGCTTGAGTTCATGGTCAACCGCCGCACTGTCAAGGCGGGCCCTGGAAGCTTTCTCCATCTTCCCAAAAACAGTTTGCACTGTTTCAAGAATGTCAGCTCAACCACGGCAAGGATGCTGGTTCATGTGGCCCCTGCCGGACTCGAGAAGTTTTTTGAGGAAGTTGGTCATCCACTGAAGGACAAGTCTGCCGGCCCGGCTCCCGTAACGCCCGCTGACATCGAAAAACTCGTGGCCGTCGCTCCCAAATACGGCATTGAGATCAAACTGCCTCCGGCCTGATTGATTCTCACCACGACGAGTATAAGAACAGCGCCGAGCTGGCAGAGGGGCGCGGCCTGTGGCCCACCCTCCGCTCACGTTTATCAGGTGGCACTACTGCGCCACGAAGGTCTCGCGCTTGAGGAATTGTCCGGAACCGACCCGCCCTACGAATTTGTCACCCTCGATCACCGGCTTGCCGCGGACGAGCACCGCTGACGGCGCACCAACGATGCGCGTGCCTTCGAAGGGGTTGTAGTCCACCTTCATGTGGTGCGTTTTGGCGCTCAGGACAACTTCCTTGTTGGGGTCAAAGATGACGATGTCGGCATCCGAGCCGACGGCGATCGTTCCTTTCCGTGGATAGAGGCCAAACATCTTGGCCGGAGCGGTCGAGACCAGTTGCACAAAGCGGTTGAGCGTGATGCGGCCCTTGCGCACGCCTTCATGGAGCAGCATGAGCCGGGTTTCGATGCCCGGCGCGCCGTTCGGAATTTTGGTGAAGTCGCCGACGCCCATTTCTTTTTGCTCCTTGAAGCAAAACGGGCAATGGTCGGTCGAGACAACTTGCAAGTCGTCCCGGCGCAAACCCTCCCATAGCTTCTCCTGATGCCACTTGGGCCGCAGCGGCGGCGTCATGACCCACTTGGCCCCTTCAAACCCCGGCCGGTCGTAGAGCGAATCGTCGAGATAGAGATATTGCGGGCAGGTTTCCGCGTAGGCCGGGATTCCGCGGTCGCGCGCCTCGCGCACTTTTTCGAGCGCGTCGTTGCACGATAGGTGGACGATATAAACCGCCGCCCCGGCCATCTCCGCGAGCGCAATGGCGCGGGCGGTCGCTTCGGCTTCGGCGGTTGTCGGGCGGGTAAGCGCGTGATATTTGGGCGCGGTTTTTCCTTCGGCCAGCGCCCGGCGAACGATGACGTCAATCGCGCCGCCATTTTCGGCATGCATGCAGATCAGCCCGCCGTTCTGCGCGGTCTGCGACATGGCTTTGAAAATCAGAGCGTCTTCGACCATGAAGACGCCGGGGTAGGCCATGAACAGCTTGAAGCTCGTCACCCCCTCGCGCACCAGCGCGTTCATCTCCTCGAGGCGCGCGTCGGGCAGGTCGGTCAGGATGCAATGGAAAGCGTAGTCAATGGCTGCTTTGGCTTCGGCTTTTTTCATCCACGTATCAAAGGCGGTGCGGAGGGTCTGCCCCTTGTATTGGATGGCGAAATCAATCAGCGAGGTGGTGCCGCCAAAGGCGGCGGCGATGGTTCCGCTCTCAAAGTCATCCGCGCTCGTGGTTCCCCCAAAGGGCATGTCGAGGTGAGTGTGAACATCAATGCCGCCGGGGATGACGTATTTCCCCTTGGCGTCGATGACTCTTCCGGCGTTCTCGGCGGGCAAAGTGGTTCCGAGGGCAACGATTTTTTCGGCCACGATGCCCACGTCCCCGGTAAAGCGGTCGGAGGCGGTGACCACCTCGCCGTTGCGGATGAGCGTGTCGAATTTCATGGCGACCTTCCTCTCTCCGGTCTGGCACCGAGTCCCGATACGTCGGGACGCCTGCCACCGGGTCAAAGGGGAAAAACATCGGATGAGCGTGGCGGCCCGAGGCTTCGTCCCGAGGCTTCGGGAGGAAAAAGCGGGTTCATCTTAGGGCTGCGTATGGGGAAAGTCAATTCCAGTGCGATCTTAAGCGGAATTGGTTGTATTGGGGTACACGCAGGGTGCTACAATTTGGAGAATCGGCCCATGCGAAAGAGCCCGCCTAGGCGGGCCGCGCGCCCGAACCGCTCAGGACCGGAATCCCTGAACGCCCAAGTGGGGGAGGTCTTTTTCTCATGGCGTTGCGCAAGATAGCTCCGAAACTCGCGCCGGAAGAGTACGAGCGCAAATTCGCCGATATCTCGCCGCCGCTTAGCCGTCAGCAGGCGCTGGTCGAAGCGTCTCGCTGCCTTTTTTGCTTTGACGCGCCCTGCATCGCCGCCTGTCCGACCCGTATTGACGTCCCGGCCTTCATCAAGAAGATTTCGACGGGCAATTTGAAAGGATCGGCGCGAGTCATCCTCACGGCCAATATCCTGGGGCACAGTTGCGGCCGGGTTTGCCCGACGGAGGTCCTTTGCGAGGGCGCTTGCGTGATGCATGCCCGAGGCGAGATGCCGATCCAGATTGGGCGATTGCAACGCTACGCGGTGGACTACGTCCTCGATAGAAATATTCGGATGTTCGAGGCCGGCAAGCCGAATGGCCGGCGAGTGGCCTGCATCGGCTCGGGCCCGGCCTCGCTCGCCTGCGCCGCTGAACTGGCGAAGTGGGGTTACCGGGTTACGATCTTTGACAAGAACCCGCTCCCGGGCGGCCTCAATACCTACGGCATTGCTGCTTACAAGACGCGCGCCCCGGATAGCCTGCGGGAGGTCAAGCTGGTGGAAGACCTGGGCGTCGAATTCCAGCAAGGCGTGCGGGTCAGCAAGGATATTTCGCTTCGGGAACTCGAAAAACAGTTTGATGCCATCTTCGTGGGTGTCGGCCTGGGGGAGACCTGGGATTTGAAGATTCCGGGCGAAAACCTCGAGGGCGTTTACGCCGCCATGGAATTTATCGAGCGCACCAAGGTCGAGGCGTTCCACCACATTGATGTCGGGCATCGAGTGGCGGTCATCGGCGCGGGCAATACGGCGATTGATGCCGCCACGGCTGCCGCCCGGCTCGGCGCCGAGCCGGTCTATATCCTCTACCGCCGCAGCGAGCGTGAAATGCCGGCCTTCAAGTATGAGTTTGAGCTGGCGAAAAAGGATGGCGTGAACTTTCTCTGGCAAACGGCGCCGGTGCGCATCCTCGGGCGTAGTGTCGTAGAAGGCCTGGAATGCGTGCGCATGAAACTGGGCGAACCCGATGCTTCAGGACGCCGCCGGCCGGAACCCATCGCCGGCTCAGAATTTGTGCTGGAGGTGGACATGGTCGTGGGCGCCATCGGGCAGCAGCCGGTGTTCGAGCTCTTGAAGAGCTTGCCCCGGGTGGAGCTGGAGGGCGACCTGGTGAGGGTGAACGAATCCGGCCAGACGACCAATCCCCGCTATTTTGCCGGCGGCGACTGCGTGAACGGCGGCAAGGAAGTGGTGGATGCAGTGGCCGAGGGCATGCGCGCCGCCCGGGGCATTTATGAGTTTTTGAAACCACAGATGAACACAGATGAAGTTTGATAATGACGCAAAGACCGCAAAGGGACACGAGGCTTTGGAGGTTTATCCAGAGCAAGAGTTGACCCATAAGATTCTGGAAGCTGCATTTGCTGTCCGCAACGCGTTGGGTGCAGGCTTCCTGGAGAAGGTCTACGAGAACGCCCTTGCGCTCGAATTGCGGGCCAAAGGAATTGCTTGCCGGCAGCAACTGCCGTTACAGGTGCGTTACAAAGACGCCGTGGTGGGAGACTAGGCTGCCGACTTGGTTGTCGAAGTTAGAGTTTTGCTCGAGTTGAAGGCCTGCGCCATGTTGGAACCGAACCACGAAGCGCAGATCATGAACTATTTGCGCGCGACCCGATTGCGGGTTGGCCTTTTGCTTGATTTCGGTCGCCCCAAATTGCAGTACAGGAGGTTTGTCTGCTGATGGTGAGTTTTCTCTGTGTTCATCAGTGTTCATCTGTGTTTATCTGTGGTTCCCATCGAGGTGTGTCATGGTTGACTTGAGTGTGAATCTGGCTGGAATTCGCAGTCCGAATCCCTTCTGGCTTGCTTCCGGACCGCCGGCCAATACCGGCGAGCAGGTGATGCGGGCATTTGATGCCGGCTGGGGCGGCGCCGTTTGGAAGACGATTGGTGACCCCATCATCAATACCACGTCGCGTTACGGCGGCATTGACCTGAACGGCGTCCGCATGATGGGCTTCAACAACATCGAACTGATCACCGACCGCCCCATCGAAGATAACCTGCGCGAGATTCGCGAGGTCAAGAAGCGTTACCCGAAGCATGCCGTCGTCGTCTCGTTGATGGTGGAATCGAAGCGCGCATCGTGGCACGAGTGGGTCAAGCGGACGGAAGATACGGGCTGCGACGGGCTTGAGCTGAATTTCGGCTGCCCGCATGGCATGAGCGAACGGGGCATGGGGGCTGCGGTTGGCCAGGTCCCCCAATACACGAAAATGATCACCGCCTGGGTAAAAGAAGTTGCTCGCACGCCGGTTATCGTCAAGCTGACGCCGAACGTGACGGACGTGACTCGCATTGCGGTTGCTGCCGAGCAGGGTGGCGCCGATGGCCTCTCTCTCATCAACACGATCAATTCCATCATGGGCGTGGACCTGGACAGCTTTGCTCCACGGCCGACGGTGCGCGGGAAATCAAGCCACGGGGGCTTTTGCGGCCCGGCGGTGAAGCCGATTGCCCTGCACCTGCTCTCGCAGGTGGCGAAGAAGGTGAAGATCCCCATCAGCGGAATCGGCGGCATCGCCAACTGGCGGGATGCGGCCGAATTCATCGCGCTCGGCGCCACCACCGTGCAGGTTTGCACCGCCGTCATGCACTACGGCTTTCGCATCGTCGAGGACATGCTCGACGGTCTTACCGGCTACATGGCTGAAAAAGGCTTTGAGCGCATCGCTGACTTGCGGGGGCTCGCCCTGCCGAATGTGGTGGAGTGGGGAGAATTGGACCTCAACTACAAGATCATTGCCGAGATCCATGCCGAGAAATGCATTGGCTGCCAACTTTGCTATGTCGCTTGCGAAGACGGCGCCCACCAGTGCATTGAGCTGCCGAAAGGCGATGGCAACCGCGTCCCTATCATTCTTGAGGACGAATGTGTGGGCTGCAACCTCTGCGCGCTGGTCTGCCCGGTGGTGGATTGCATTACCATGAAGGAAGTGGATACCGGCAAGCCGGTCATGTCCTGGAATCAAATGCACAAGCTGGGCAGCGGCCCAACCGCACGGGCGGATTGCGATGTGCCCCCAGGTGACTAGGAGTCGAGGGGTTTGAGGTGACAGGTGTCAGGTTTCTGGTTTTCGGTTTCAAGGTTGGGGCCGATATCCAGGTGGGGCTTTTCTCTCAAGACGTCAATTCTAGGCGTCCTCTTCGATCGCTGGCTCCGCCGGACGGGCAAGCATCAAGCCCATATAAGTAATGGCCGCGATCCCGAACCCCACAAACCAGGCATAATCGTAAAGCAACCGCAGGGGGCGATAGAGTAATCCGATGAAGGCTACCGCCGCGCCAGCCAGCAGCGCCGCCACCGCCGGCCAGTTCACTCCCCGGCCGTACTCGTATTCGCCTCCGCGGCGGTAAAGCTCCTCGACGGCGAGGGTCCGGCGGCGGACAATGAAATAGTCGCAAATCAGTACGCCCGCGATGGGACCCAAAAATCCCGAGTAGCCAACCAGCCAGCCGAAAATATAGTTACCGTAATTCTCGATCAGCTTCCACGGCATCATCATCAGGCCGATCAGGCAAGTGATGACGCCGCCTCGCTTGAAGCTGATGTGCCGCGGGGCGAGGTTGGAAAAATCGTTTGCCGGCGAGACGACGTTGGCACTCACGTTGACGTTCAGGGTGGCGATCAGCAGTGCCAACGTGGCCACGATGACGGCGAGAGGGTTCCTGAAGCGGGTCATCACCTCGACCGGATCCCAGATGGCCTGGCCGTAGATAATGGTCGTCGCGCTGGTCACCGCAATGCCGATAAAAGAATAGAAGGTCATCGTGGCGGGCAGGCCCAGCGCCTGGCCGACCATCTGCGCGCGCTGGCCGCGAGCGTACCGCGTGAAATCAGGGATGTTGAGCGCCACGGTTGCCCAGAAGCCGACCACGCCCGTCAGCGAGGGGATGAAAAAGCGGGAAAATTCGCCGAACGTCTGAAACTTCGACGGCGCGGTCAGCATGGGGCCAAACCCGCCGGCATGGCGGCCCGCCCAAAGCAGTAGCGCCAACCCGATGGCCAGCAGGAAGGGAGCGCTGATTCCCTGCAGAACCTTGATCATCTCAACGCCGCGGAGGATGACCACCAGGTTCAAAAGCCAGAAAGCAGCGAAGCAGAGCCAGACTCCGCCGTCAAATTGGCGCCAGGAAGGGATGAGCGCGCCGAGCATGGCGTAGATGGCCTTGCCGCCAATCCAGGTCTGGATACCGAACCAGCCGCAGGCCACCAGCGCGCGCAAAATCGCCGGCAGATTTGCCCCCAGCACGCCGAACGACGCCCGCGCAAAAACCGGGAAAGGAATGCCGTACTTGGCGCCCGCGTGAGCATTCAGGAGCATCGGGATGAGGACAATCACGTTGCCGAGAAAAATGGTGAAGAGCGCCTGGCGCCAGTTCATCCCGCCGACAATCATGGCGCTCGCCAGCATATAAGTCGGAATGCAGATGGACATCGTGACCCAGAGGGCAGCGAAGTTGTAGGTGCCCCAGGTGCGGCGATCAGGGCCCGTCGGAGCAAGATCAGCGTTGTAGAGGGTGCTTTCGAGCGTTTCGCGTGAGAAGCCTGCAGGGTTCCGTAACGGAGAAGCCGGCTGTGGCTCAGCACTCATTGCGGTTTCGGTGGCGACTCCCGGCGGCGAAGTCCCTTAGGCCTGCGCGATCGGATCGTAGGTTTCCGGTCTCCGGTCGCGATAAAACTGCCAGACGGTGCGGACCTCCTGGATCTCTTCCAGGTTCAAGTCGGCCACAATCAATTCGGTCTTGTTGCGGCTGCCCTGGGCAATAATTTTGCCGCGCGGGTTGCAGAAGTAGCTTTTGCCGTAAAACTCGCCGATGTCCCACGGCTTCTCATGCCCCACGCGATTGATGGCGGCAATGAAGTAGCCGTTGGCCACCGCGTGAGCGGGCTGCTCGAGTTCCCAGAGATATTCAGAAAGGCCGGCGACGGTGGCCGAGGGGTTGAAGACGATTTCGGCGCCGTTCAGCCCGAGGATGCGCGCCCCCTCGGGAAAATGCCGGTCGTAGCAAATATAAACACCGACCTTCGCAAACCGCGTCTCAAAGACCGGATACCCGAGGTTTCCCGGACGAAAATAGAATTTCTCCCAGAAGCCGGGATGGCAATGGGGGATGTGGTGCTTGCGATATTTTCCAAGATAGTCGCCGTCGGCATCGAAGACGGCAGCGGTGTTGTAAAACACCCCGGACATCTCCTGCTCATAGACGGGCACGATCATCGCCATGCGATGCTGCTTCGAGAGTTTCTGCATCAGGGCAAGCGTCGGCCCGCCGGGCACGCGCTCGGTGAGCTCATACCAGCGCGCCTGCTGCTCGGCGCAAAAATAGGGGCCGTAGAAAAGCTCTTGCAGGCCGAGGATCTGCACCCCTTTTTTCGCCGCCTCGCGGACAAGTGCGACGTGCTTCTCGATCATCTGTTTCTTGATTTTCTCGAGCGAGTGGCGATCCGCGTGGAGATCGCAGGATGCCTGGATGATGCCGCAGCGTATTGGGCGAGCCATGGTTGCCTCCGGTCGGCGGAGCCGGGAATCCTGTCTTGACGATCGCACGCTGGCCGAGCACAGCCGGGCAGCGACCGCCTGGCTTTCGTGCCTTATAATTTCCGTGGGCCGGCCCCGCGAATAGGGTGAACACGATAATACCAATCGTCGGCGCCCCCTGCAATTGCCGGCAGGAGGGACTGGCTCGGGGAAGGTTTTCTGGCGTGCGTAAACCGGCAGCGCGCAATTTCGTCCAATCGAGGTGATGGCAGAGTTGACGGCTCGGCTAGAGCGGGAAGCGGCGATCGCGGCAGGCAGCGCTTCGGCAAAAACGGGCGTGGACAGGGCGCATTTCGAGCGGGTGGTTTGCGCTTACCAGAAGTCCATCTTCCGTATCATTCTGCAAATCGTGCGCGATCCCGACCAAGCTGCCTCGCTGACTCAGGATTGCTTTCTGCGGGCCCATGAGCGGCTAAAAAGTTTTCGCGGGGAATCGAGCCTCGAGACCTGGTTGGGTCGGATCGCCATCCATCTGGCGCTCGACCATTTGAAAAGCCGGCGGGCGGGTTTCTGGCGGCGCTTGCTGCGGAGAGACAGTCATGACGTTGCCGGAAACCCGACGTTCGCCGGGGGCGGGATGGAAGAATCGGCCTCTCCTGAGCGCCAGCTGCTGGCTCGGGAGGCGCTCGACCGGGTAAGGCGAGCGGTGGAGCTGCTTTCACCGCAGCAAAGAGCGGTTTTTGCATTGCGATTTTTTGAGGACTACTCGCTGGAAGAAATCCGGGAGGCGATGGGTATTGAGATCGGCACGATCAAGTCGCATCTGTTTCGCGCTGTCCGGCACGTCCGTCGCAGCATGGAAGGCACCCATGGAAAATAAATCGTCCGACAACCGCCCTCTGGACCGCCATCTGACCGATGACCAATGGATCGAATGCCTGCTCGGGGAGCAATCGGCAGAAGTGGTCGGGCACCTGAGCGCGTGCCCGGCATGTCGCGCTGAACTCTCGCGTTTCCGGACGGCAACCGGGCAACTGGCGCGGCAAACTTTGGGCTATGCCGAGGCCCTGCCGGAGCCGTTCTGGCAGGAGCAGCGGCGGCTGATTGCCGCCCGGGTTGCGGCCGGGAGCGCAAGGAAAACCGAGGGGAGCTTTTCGAGACGCCTGGCTTTTGGGCTGAGCGCAGCGGCAGTGGCGCTCCTGGCGGTCATCCTGCTTCGCTGGTCTCCACCCTCGCGCCCTTCAGCAGTGGCGCCGGTCTCTTCGGCGGATGACCCTCTTCTTGCCCAAGTGCAGGAAGCGCTCGACCGGGAAGTTCCGATGGCGCTGGCTCCGGCTGCGTTGCTGACCGACGAGATCGAACGCGGAATTGACAGGAGCCAAGCTCGCTGAATCGTTTAGGAGGAGGATATGAAAATAATGGGATACTTCGTCTTGCTGACTGTATTTTTTCTGACGGCTGGTGGAGCCTGGGCGCAAGAACCGCCCGGGCCGGGAGGGCCACACGGTCCGGGGCCGATGCCTCACGGCCAATGGTGGAAGAACTCGGAGGTCGTCAAAGACCTCGGGCTGACTGAGGCGCAGGTCAGTCAGATCGAGGCGGCGTTCTTCGAGCATCGCAGGTCGCTCATTGACCTGCGAGCTGAACTCGAACACAAGGAACTGGATTTGCAAACGCTCATGGATGCGGATCGCCCCGACACCGCCAAGGTCAGCGGCCAGATTGACGCCGTGCTCGCCGCTCGAAACAAACTGGAAAAAAGCAACGCGATGATGCTGCTCAAGATCCGGCAGGTGCTGAGCGTCGAACAATGGAAGAAACTCCAGGCGCGGCATCAGCTCATGCGGGCACGGGAGATGCGTATGCGCGGCATGGGCATGCGGCCCGGCCCCGGACCCCGGCACCCGGGCGCGGTTCGGCCCCAGCCGCCTGAGTCTCCCGCTCCCCCGCCGGACGAATAGCAAGGCTCGTCATTCTTAGGGAGAGGGTTTGGAGCGGGATTGATTTTGCCATTGCTTTCGGCTCTGCGCGGGTTTAAGCTTGGGTCCCGAGAGTAGCTCAAAAAAATTTTCGCGCCTTCAGGAAGCCGACGAAACTAGGGCATCCTGGCTCCAGAGCAAGTCTGAGGGAGGCTGCCATGGATGCGAAGCTGCGTGCCCTTATAGTTGATCCCGACGAGCATGCTTTGAGGGAACTGGCTTATCTGCTGGACAGCCTTGGCGTCCGGGTTGAAGTCGCCAGGCGTCTGACCGAAGCGAGCGCGCGCCTCTCCCAGGGAGACCCGCCCGCGGTGGTTTTCTGCAGCGCCATGTTGGAAGATGGGGATTGGTGCGAACTTTGCCGTTTGGCGCCGTCACTGGTCGGCCACGTAGTGGTCACGACGCGTCTTCCCAGCATGCGAGAGTACCTGCGGGCCATGGACGAAGGAGCGCGCGATTATATTGCGCGGCCGTTTGCATTGCGGGAGATCGAGCGGATCGTCCGCTCATTTGCCAGCAGCGGGGCCGGGTCTCAAGCCCGGGCCGCGTAATGCTTGTGCGTGGTCTTCGAGAAGCATGGAAGGCTGGGTCGCGGGAGATCAGTTCGACCCGGGTACCGAAAGCCTGCCGTGTGTCCTTCGCAGGCTGCCCTGAGCATCGTGCCGGGCTGAAGCCCGCCTCTACGCGGAGTTCCTCCAAGATAACCCTTGAGCCAACAGCATCATCTGTACTTCTGACAAATCCTCAACAGGGGCGCTTCCATGCGAAGAACAATCCGTTATCTTGCCATCGTGCTTTTTCTCGGGAGCATGATTGCCGCGCCCCGTACCATGCGGTACGGGGCTGGGCAGACGGCGGTGGATCGGCTTTCTGCACAGCTAAAGGATCGAGACCCAAAGGTGCGCGAGCGAGCCGCGAAGCTCCTGGGTGAACAAGGTGATCCGACCGGCGTCCCGGCACTCGCCGAAGCGGTCACGGATCTCGATGAGGACGTCCGCTTTGCGGCGGTGAACTCGCTGGGCGAGATTCGCTCGGAAGCAGCCATTCCGGCGCTGGTCAGCGGGCTTGCCGATCCTGCCAAGCGTGTCCGAGAGCGCGCGGTGGACGGGCTGGTGGCGCTCTACATGGTGCTGCCCGAAGGCGGCAGCGCTTTTGATTTGGTTCGGCGGGTGACCGATTTCTTTTCGAACCCGGTCGAAGACCTGGCCGTTAACCCCTGGATTCAGGTGGACGAGCGTGCTGCCCAGGGGCTCAAGAGCGCGCTGACCGATCGCGAGAGGGACGTTCGCCTGCGCGCCGCCCGCGCCCTTGGCATTCTTCGAGCGCGGGAAGTAGCGCCGGAGTTGGGCACCGCCATGATGGTCGGAGACCGCAGGATGCGAGCGGAGTGTCTGCGAGCGTTTGCCAAGATGAGAGATCCGGCCAACGGGGAGACCATCGCCAAGTTGCTGCGGGATACCGACGATGAGACGCGCGCTGAAGCCAGCCGCACACTCGGCCTGATTGGCGCTCGAAACCTGCTGCCGGAGCTGCGACGGATGTACGAAGATGACCCCGGCAAGGACGTTCGGCGAGCAGCGTTCGAGGCCATGTCGCTGATGCCGGAGCCGGGCTTGGCCGGGCTTTTTGAGTCCAAGCTTGCCGGCAAAGACCGCCGCCTCCGAGAGTATGCTGCCGACGGCCTCGCCCGCCTCCCGCAAGCAAGCTCCGCGCAACTCCTCCGGACACGCTTCAGCGCGGAGAAAGATCGCCGCGTAACGCTGGCGTTGGCCTTTGCCCTGGTTGCCCGGCAGGAGATGCCCTATCTTCAAACTCTCATGGAGTCGCTCGACTCTCCGTTCTACCGAGATCACGGAATCGCCTATTTGGTCGAATTGGGACACGATTCAAGACTTCTGCCCGGTTATTATCCCTTCCTGCGGAATGAAAAGCCCGATATCCGCCGTTATCTCTGTCTGGTTTTGGAGCGCGTGGGCAATCCGGAGGCGATGGAGCAGCTTAAACCCACGATGAGCGATCCGGTGGACGAAGTGGCGGTAGCGGCCACGCGGGCGTATCGCGCGTTGGGGCAAGTCAAAAAGTAGCCGGCCCTCCCGGCGCCCAATTTCCGCTTGCTGTTACAAAGTCCTACGTTAGCTCCGAACTCGCAAGGGACGGCGGGCTTTTCCTTCTCATCCCTCTCTACCTTATTTACTCCATGACCATGGACGAATACCGGCTCATTGAAACCTTTTTTGACCGCTGCGAACAGCTCGAACCGGATCTACGCTCGCCCCGACTGGTTCGGGGCTCGCGCATGGCCACCGATAACCGGCGCTGCATCCTCGAAAAACTCGGCTCAACGCCCCCCATCTCTGGCAAACCGGGAGATGGTTCTACACAAGCTGGCTTGTGATTTCCGCAGGCGAGAGAGATACGAATAGCCAAGGAACGAAAGCGGAAGCAAGCAGAGGGGTGGAACGTCTGAATTCACCGACTGGAACGATATCGCGTCGCTCAGCCCACGGGCTTCCGCGCTTGGGACGAGCGTTAAGTTCGGCGCGCC
>DATBWB010000169.1 GCA_036514995.1 Candidatus Acidiferrales bacterium | reverse complement strand
CCGACGCTGCTCGGATAGCGGGTGGTGTATCCGATCATCACCCCGGCAAGCCCCAGCAGCGCCCCTGATGCCCCCAGGCTGAAACCCATGCCGCCGTGCCAGAAGAGGCTGACCACAAAGCCGAGCGCGCCAGTGACCACGTAGAAAAAAAAGAAGCGGGCGGATCCGTACAGTTCTTCCACTGCCGGGCCAAGGTCGAGCAAGACAAGAGAATTAAATCCGATATGGAGGAGATTGGCGTGCAAAAAAATGGCCGTGACAAGCCGCCAGTATTGCCCCAGGAGAATGGCCGGGCCCAGCATGGCGCCCATGCGCTCAAGAACGCCGGCGTCGAGCTGGCCGGTGATCACCCCGGGCGCAAAGCCTCGAGCCTCCCGCGCGGTGGCAATCCAGGCTGCCAGGAAAAGCAGGACGTTGAAGCCAAGCAGAAGAAAGCTGACCGGAGCGCGTTCCGGCAGGAATCGCACCGTCCACTTTTTCATCCGCCCAAAACTCAGCCCGGCGACGCCCGCTCCGCAGCGATGGCATCTCTTTTCATAGGCGCCGACCAGCGCCCCGCAGGAAGGGCATACCCGAGGGCGAGGCTCCTTGGTGCGAGCGGAAAAGAGCAGTCGCACCTGCTCCAGCAAGCGACCGAGTTTCCAGCGCAGCCGCGGCGATAAAGGCAAACGCGTGCTCCTTGAATCCTCCGAAAGCGGCCCCTATAATACCCAAAATTCTTTCGAGTGGAGTCCTTTTCCGATGCCGGTGAAACTTGAAGATTTGGGCCGCACGGTTGGCCGCGAGCTGAGGCGGATTGTGGACTATCTGGAAAACGAAGTCCGGCCAGCAGCGCAAGAGGGAACGGCGAAGGTTTTGCGCAAAGCGGCGCTGGAATTGGAGGCCCTGGCGAAGAAGGTCGAAGAAGCCAGGAAGTCAGCCGAGCCCAAGACGGGCAAGCCGACGGCGGTTGATCCTCGCGACGTAAAATCGTGAGAGGCCTCCGGATCGGCGCGCTGCTTTTTCTCCTGGTCGTTTTGGCGACGGGTTGTCATCGCCAGGCAGGCCCTCGTCCGATAGGTCGTTTCCCGGCCCCACCACCACCCCGAGTCGCTGTTCCCCCGCCGGCCTCCGGCTCTTATGTCGAAGAGGGTTACGCATCCTGGTACGGCGAGCCGTACCATGGCCGCCGCGCGGCCAATGGCGAGATCTATAACATGTACGATTTCACCGCCGCACATCGCACGCTGCCCTTCGACACCTATCTCCGCGTGACCAATCTGGAGAACGGGAAAAGGGCCGAGGTGCGCATCAACGACCGAGGGCCGTTTGTGGAAAACCGGATCCTTGATCTGTCGCTGGCGGCGGCGCGGGCGATTGACATGGTCGGGCCCGGGGTGGCGCGTGTGCGGCTGGAAGTTATCGCCGAAGGGCGGGAGGTTCCCGGCGGCGTTCGATACGGCGTCCAGGTGGGGGCATTCCAGGAGCGTGAGAACGCCGGCCGTCTGAAACTGTCTCTTGAGACCCGGTATCGTCCCGTCATCATCGTGCCCTATGACTCTCCGCGCGGCCTCTTCTATCGCGTGCGCGTTGGCAGCCTTTCGACCGAGTCGGAAGCTCGCTCGCTGGCTGACCGGCTTGCCGCCAAGGGCTTCACGCCTTTTGTCGTGCGTCTCGATTAGCTCAATCGTGCAAGAGGGGAAGGGCATCATTTCATCGAGGCGAGGATGGTTCCGAACGGATCGGCGACGATGCGGCGAGGCGGGGATTTGGTGGTGAACTGAAAGGGGGTTTCCCGGCCGCTGGTGACGACATGGCCCAGCTTGACGAGTTTCCCTCCTAATTCCCCATAAACCGGCACGGGCATGGTGAACGTCTCCGGGACGCCCTCCTGCACGAGTTTTCCCCGAATCTGGTAGGCGGCGCCTTTGGCGCGCGTGTCGGCTTGCATGCGGTATTGCGGAATGCCCGTCGCATGGACCCACTGATCGAAGAACCAATCCATGGAGCGCCGGCCATCCACCATCATCACCGGTGTCATGTGCTTTTCCACCGCCTTTTGCAGGTCAGCGGTGGAAATGAGCCGGTAGTGAAACTGATCGGTCAAGGCGCGGATCATCTGGACGAAGCGCCGGTCTGAGCCTTCGGTGTCGCGCATCATTTCGCGGAGCATGTGGAAGATCCAGGCACCTTTTTCGTAAACGACGACGCTGTAGGATTGCGGGCTGCGCGAGGAAGCGAGCCGGTGGCCGAGCGAGAGCGGCCCGGCGGCTTCGGCCGGCTGATCGCCATCCACTTTGGCGAGCAGGTCGGTGCGATAGCGCGAGAGCCACGCGGAAAGCTGTTTCCGTTCCGGATCCTGCTTTTCCATGGTCATCAGTTCAGCGTAAACGCACAAGGCCTCAATCAGCCATTGATCCCGATAAGTCTTCCAGCCGATGAGCGTCCCCCACCATTGGTGTGCGGTCTCATGGAGCGGCATCAGCTCAAAAAAGAATTCGGCGGTCGAGCTGGTCATCCCCATCCGGCGCTGCTCTTCCGGCGCCAGGAAGGTGAAGGTGGAAAGATAGAGCAATCCGGGCCAGCCCTGGCCGAAACGTCCGGGAATTTGCGATATCGCCAGCCGGCGATAGGGGAAAGGACCAAAAAGTTCCTCGTAGAAACCGATGCTTCGGGCGACATCGCGGGCGAGCCGCTCGAGCGCTGCTTCCGAACCGGGCTCGGCCGCTGGCCGGGGCGGGATGATGGAAGGAAAAGGGGAAATGCGTCCGGGGCGGCCGTAGGGACGGGTTACCTCCGGCGGAATCATTTGAGGCTTCGGCGCCAGTTCCGGCTCCAGCGCGCGATTCGCGAAAACCTCGATGTCCAGACGGCGTGTCTTGAGCGCAAACGATTCGTAGTTGCCGACGTTGAAGCCGGCGACGCAAACCGGGCCGTCGGATTCCCAGCGGCTGATTTTCCAATCGCCCTGGCGCTGCTCATCCAGGCGGTTGCCATTGGCGACCAGCCGCAAACGGGCCGGGTAGCGGAAGGTCATGCGGTAGCGGGAAAAATCGTGCAGGCCGAAGTTGGGATACCAGCTCCCGCGCGCACCGACAAAGAGAACGCCATTGCCCACGTCGGCGATCACCGAGCCGCGGTAGTGGATGGCGAGCGACAGTGCTTGGCCTTGGAGAGTGGGCTGGGGAAGCACGACCAGCAGCGCGCCATCCTCCTGCGAGGCGTTCGGGCGACCTTCGGCACCGGCATTTTGGAGGAAGTAGAGCGTCAGGCCGCCAGTGTCTCTTACCTCATCCACGCTGAGGAAGCGGGAGAGCTGGAAGGTCACGACCCGGCGGCCGGCTTCGCGCGCCTCCAGTTCCACTCGCGTGGTGCCTTCCATGGTTCGATCCGGCCGGATGGTGGTCTCGATCTCAAAACGCTTGCTACGGAAGGCGGGCTCGGCACGGGGCGCCTCACGGGATGGCATCAGGCTCCAAACATCGTAGTAGGGTTTGCCATCCCGCTCGCGGGTTTGGCCGACCCAGGATGATTCGCCGGCGGCCTGATCATAAACCACGTCGAATGGGCCGAGACGAGCCCCGGCCAGACCGGCATAGAAATAGTTCTGCGGTGATGAGTCGAGCAGAGTGGACATCATGCGCAAGGAGTGAGGCGGATGGAGATGGAACGCCCGGTTGGACCACGCATCGGCAAACGCCGGGTCGGCAACCGGCTCCGCCCCGACCTCGCGCATTTGCTCAAGCCAGTCGGCCGCGGTCGAGTCCGTGAAGCGAAAATAGGCGTGGTCGAACTTCTCATCGAGAATGGGCTGGCCGGTAAAGCGCAGCACAGAAGCCTTTTCCATCTGCCCGGGCGGGACGAAAACAATCTGACCTTCTCCGGCAAAGACCGCGCCGGTTACCCTGCCGGCGATAGGGGCAAGGAAAGCCAGTTTGCCCTCCACCAGACGGATGCGAAAGCGATCGCGGCGAAGGTTGAGGTCGCGCACCGGGTAAACCTGGTCGCCTTCAACGCGAAGAGCGTTGAGGGCCTTGAGCAGATCAGGCGGCGAAAGTTCTTGCGCGCCGGTGGCGGGGTGCGGCGAAGACACCGCCAAACCCAGAAGTAATATTGCTCCGGCGAGAGCTTTCCGCATAACTTCCAATCTAGCAGCCTGCTCCCTTGGCTGCAAGGCAGGCCCCGTCCCGGCGGTGGCGGGGCAAGGCGCCGGGTTATGTGTCTTTGAGAAACCTCATGCTGCGTCTTGGACGAGCCCTGCTTTTCTCCTTCACACTGGTTCTGGTCCCGCTTTGCGGGACAGCCGGGGACACCATTGTTCTCAAAAGCGGCCGGCGGATCTCTGCTCATGAAGTGCGCGAGACAGGCGACCGCGTCATTGCTGAGATGGAAAGCGGCGAATTAACGTTTTCCAAGGCACAGGTTGCTCGCATTGAGCGTGCTGGCGGTCGGTCGGCCACCGTCCAAGAGACCCTTCTCCCCGCCCCCGACCTTGGGGGAATGAGCGAAGGCATTCCGTTTGATGAAATCGCGCGCAAGGTCGTAGCCAATGGCAGTATTAACCGCGGCCTGCTCGCCCAAATCGAGAACGAGGCTCGCAGCGGGTCCTTGGCGGCGACGACGACGCGCGCTCCTTTTTGCCCCAAGACACCTGGGGCTTGAGATCAAGCTGGCCTATCTCATGCTCAAGAAGCAGCAGTACCGCGAAGCCAGCCGGTTGCTGGAAATTTCCCGGAGGGAACATCCCCGTTCTCCTGAAGTGGCCGCGCTCCTTGGCTGGGCCTATTACTCCAGCGAGAAGATGGGTCTGGCGATCGGCGAGTGGGAACGCTCGCTGGAACTTCGCCGGGATGGCAACGTGGAAGCGGCGCTCAAGAAAGCCCGGCGCGAAACGCAGGTGGACGCCGACTACCACCAGACGGACACAAGCCGCTTTTTGCTGAAGTACAACGGCCCCGCGATCGGCGAGGTTCTTGCCCGGGAGGTGCTCGCCACGCTCGAGCAGCAGTACGATGAGATCTCTTCCGATCTGAACCTTCAAGGGCGCGAGCCCATCATCGTTTTCCTTTACACCGAGGAGGCTTTCCAGGATGTCACTCAGGCGCCCCGATGGGCCGGCGCGATCAACGATGGGAAATTGCGCATCCCGGTGCAAGGCCTGAGCGCGGTGACGCCGGAGTTGCGCCGCGTGTTGAAGCACGAGCTGACACATGTTTTTATCGCGCAGAAGACGGCGGGTCGTTGCCCGGTTTGGCTCAACGAAGGACTGGCGCAATGGGAGGAAGGAAAGAGTCTCTCTCGCCTCGGTGCCGCGCTGGCGGAGCAGTATGCCGCGGATCAGTTCATCCCGCTCAGGAATCTGGAAGGCCCGTTCATGGGGATGGAGACGGGCCAGGCGGCGCCGCCTATGCCGAATCTTTGGCGGCGGTGGATTATCTTGTGCGGACAAATGGGATGGGAGACGTGGAACGGCTGCTCGAGCGCCTGCCCCGAGCGATCAGCTTTGAAGCAGCCATGCGCGAGACCCTGCGGCTTGACTACGAAGAACTCGACGAAAACCTCAAAAAATACCTCAGCCAACAATTCGGCAACCGATAGCAATGCTCTGAGAAAGGCGTTTCCTGCTGTCATTCCGAGGCCGCCGCAACGGCCGAGGAATCTGCTTGTAAATCGCAAGTCTCCAGAAAAAAGCAGATTCCTCGGGTCGGCCGAAAACGCCGACCCTGGGAATGACACAGCCGAAAGGATTTTCAGCACGCTGCTACGGCCTATGCTTCCTTAGATAGAAGCCAACAGCCCTGCCAGCAGGGTGGCACGTTCCGGAAGCGAATCCATCACCACAAATTCATTTGGGCTGTGGGCGGCTTCGCCGACGCCACCAAGGCCGTCCAGCGTCGGAATGCCAAGAGCAGCGGTAAAATTCCCATCCGAACCGCCGCCTACGGAAGCCTCCTCGAGCCGTAGCCCCATGTTCGCTCCCAACTGCCTGGCCAACCGGAAGAGCCGGACGACGCCGGGAGTGCGTTCGAGCGGCGGCCGGTTCAGCCCGCCCCTGACCTCGAGCTTGAAATCCGGAGTCGTGGGCCGCAGGCTGTGAAACTTT
Source organism: Candidatus Acidiferrales bacterium (assembly GCA_036514995.1). Classification (NCBI taxonomy): domain Bacteria; kingdom Pseudomonadati; phylum Acidobacteriota; class Terriglobia; order Candidatus Acidiferrales; species Candidatus Acidiferrales bacterium. Next base: position 6,639 of record DATBWB010000169.1, on the reverse strand, counting down.
CTTTCGATGCGTTCCCGATCAGCCGGCCGTCGAAGACGCAGATCAACGAGAGCGGTTGCTTCCGCCGCCACGACGTTCGAGCGAGTTCCACCGGAAATCACTCCCACGTTCACCGTAATCCCGCGAGCCGGTTCGGTGAAATTTTGAATCTTGAGGATTTGCCGGGCAAGCTCCAGGACGGCGCTGCGGCCTTTTTCGAAATCAGCACCGGCGTGGGCGGCGCGTCCGGTGACGCGCATTTCGATTTCGCCGACTCCTTTCCGCGCCGTCTTTAACTGGCCGGTAAGACCATTCGCCGGTTCCACCACCAGGACGGCGGCGCTTTTCCGGGCTTCGGCTTCGATCGTTCTCCGCGAGCTTTCGCTGCCAATCTCCTCATCGCTGGTGAAGAGGAAGACCAGGCGCTGGGCAACCCTATCGCCGAGTTTCTGTAAAGCCTCAGCAGCAAAGAGCGTGATGACGATGCCCGCTTTCATGTCCATGGTTCCCGGGCCGTAGGCCCGATTGCCTCGAACTCGAAAGGGCATCTTTCGGAGCGTGCCTAAAGGATAGACGGTGTCGAGATGGCCGATGACCAGGATCTGACGCGCGGGCGCTGATCGTCCCTTGCCCCGATAGATCGGGGCGAAGGCTTCGGGAGGGGCAGGCTTGCCGCTTTTCGTGACCGAAGGGCCGCACGGAAAGAGCTCCGCGCGAACGTGGTTGCCGCGCTTGGGCTGGCGGAGGATTTCGACGCGGGCCCCTTGCCGGCGCCAGCATTCGGCAACATACAGGCCGATGCGGTCCACCGCCGCCTTGTCCAGGCTGGGCGATTCCATCTCGACCAGCCGGCGAAGTAGCGCAAGCATGGCCGGCTGCCTGCGAATCAGATAGCTTTGGATGGAGTGCAAGCCACTGGGGCCCAGCATGGGCCGGTCATCTTATCACGGCAGTGAGTTCACTGCCGCAAGACGGAAGCCGCTGCAGGGGCGAACCGTCCGAGACTGGCTGTTACTCTGCTGGTGGCAGGATCAGCTCGCGGGAAGCAGCCGCCCTTTCTCCAGGTTCCGCACCCGGCTGGCGTGGGCCGCAGCGCGGGGGTCGTGGGTGACCAACAGGATGGTCTTGCGGTAGTTTTGATTCAACCGGGTCAGGACTTGGAGGACATCTTGGGCAGAGTGTGCATCAAGGTCGCCGGTAGGTTCGTCAGCCAGGATCAGCGTGGGATCGATGACGAGGGCGCGCGCGATCGCCACACGTTGTTCCTCACCGCCCGAGAGCTGGCGGGGAAGGTGGTCAGCCCGGTCAGCCAGCCCCACCAGACGCAATGCCGTCTCCACATGCTGGCGACGCTCCACGCGGCTGAAGCGCGTGAGGAGCAGGGGCAACTCCACATTTTCGAAGGCAGTCAGCACCGGGATGAGGTTGAACTGTTGGAACACAAAGCCTAAGTGGCGGTTCCGCCAGGCAGCAAGAGCATCTTCCGCCATCGCACTGATCTCTTCTCCTAAGACGATTACAGTGCCCGCTGTGGGCCTATCAATGCCCGCCACCAGATTCAACAAGGTGGACTTGCCGGAGCCGGAGGGGCCCATCAGGCAGAAGAATTCGCCTTCATGGATGTCAAGATGGATATCCTCAAGCGCGTGCAGTTCGAAAGAGTCGCGGGTAAAGACCTTCCGAATGTCGCGCAACTCGACTATGGTTTTGCTCATTGCTTTCCTTGCCGGGAAGGTTTGATGCCGACGCGGGCGCCGTCGCGCAGAGCTTCCTGGCCGCTGACGACGACCTCTTCTCCTCCCTGGAGTCCCGCCATGACTATCAGCATATCTCCCGGAGCTTCGCTCGCCTGGATGGGCCGGAGTCGAGCCCGGCCGTCCTTTATGAGGAACACGATGCCCTTGCCGTCGCGCTCCACACGCGCGCTGCGCGGAATTAACACCACCGGTCGGGCGGCTTCATTGCTCTTCTCGGTTTGCTGGAAAGCAACCCGGGCGATCATCTCCGGCCGCACCTTTTCGTCCGGCTCCGGGAATTGCACCTTCACCTGTACAGTGCCTTTCTGGCGGTTGGCTTCCGGGGCAATCTCGACCACCTGGCCGCGGTAATGCCGGTCGGGATAGGCTTCGAGCACGATGTCGCAAAGCTGGTTCATTGAGACGCGCGGGAAGTCGTTCTGGTTGATGTCGAGTTCCACGCGGATGTCGCGCAGGTCAGCGAGCGACACCACGACAGACTTGGCCCCTCGCTCGCCGGCGAACATGGTGGTGACCATCTCTCCCGCTTCCACTAATCGTTCGAGGATTGTGCCTTCCCTGGGAGCACGGATACGGGTGGCTTCGAGTTGCGTCTCAGCGAAAGCCAGCGCCGCGCGAGCGCGTTCGACCTCGGCCCGGGCCTGCTCCACCTGCTCCTTGCGCGGGCCCTGGCGCACCAGCTCGTAGCTTTTCTCCGCCACCTCAAAACGAGTGCGGGCATCGTCGAGTTGCTGCTGGGCGTAAACACCCTGGGCGACCAGTGCTTGGACGCGCTCGAGGTTCAGGCGGGCGAGGTCTCGCTCGGCGCGGGCGCGATCAATTTCTTCGGGTCGCGAGCCTGTTTCCAGTTCCGTCAGGCGGGCTTCGGCAGTGGCCAGAGCCGCGCGGGCCTCCTCGACGCGGGCACGGTATTCGTCGTCCTCGAGGCGCACCACGACCTGACCGGCCTTCACCCGGTCGCCCTTCTCGACCCCCACCCAAGCCACCTTGCCCATCACTTTCGAGCCAACCTCGATGCGATGGTGAGGAACTACATAGCCGCTGGCAATCAAAGTGGCGCTGGCCATCGGGCCGGCACTGAGCTGGGCGCGAACGACCTCGACCGGGACGGGAGCCGCCCGCATGATCACAAGCAAAACAAGCAAGACGACCGTTGCTAGGCCGGCGCCAACGTAGAGCCACCATTTTCGCCGCGGTGAAGCCTTAGGCGGCTCCCCGCGCTTTTCCGGCGGGATGCGCAGTGTCTTCAGCTCGCGGTCGAGAGTCTCGTGGGATCCCACTTGTTCCTTTCTCGGTACATCCGGTTACAAGGCACGCAGGGCCAGCGCTGCCGGTTGGCGGGCCGCTCGCACCGCCGGCAGCAAACCTCCGACAACGCCCATCACCACGGCAAAGAGCAGTCCTTGCAATAGTAGCGCGGGAGTAATGCGAAATTGAAACGTCATTTCGCTAAAGGAGAGCCAATTGGTCGTGCCGGTCGCCAAGCCATTGAGGGGCAAGGCCAGCAGCACGCCGATCATGCCGCCAATCGCGGCCAGGATGAGCGACTCGACCAGGAAAGAAAGCAGTACGCTGCCCCGGGAAAAGCCCAGGACGCGTAGTACGGCCACCTCACGGACGCGGGCGGCAACCGTGGCATACATCGTATTCATGGCGGCAAAGGCCGAGCCAACCGCCATGATCAAGGCGACGATATTGCCCAGGAGTTGGATCGGCGTCGCGGCCGCTGTCTGCTCGGAAAAATATTGTGTCTCCGGCATTGCCTTGAGTTGGAGACGACGGTCGTTTGAGATGCGGTCGGTCAGGGCACGCAGGAGATCCGAATCCCGCGCGCGCAGCAGCACCGAAGCATAGGTCGAACGCTCGAACGCGTTGCCCAGATCGTTTACGTCCGTCCAGATCTCTGACCCGTAGGCAGTCTGGCCGGCGTCGAAGACGCCGACCACCGTCCACTGGGCCTTGCCGGTGCCCAGGTGTTCGCCCAGGCCGCAATCCACGAAGCGCTCGGCGATGGAGCGGCTCACCGTGAGTTCGCGCAACCCGGGACGAAACCACCGGCCTTCCACCAGCTTCACCTTTGGTCGCAGCTCGCGCCCGCGCTCTTCCAACCCGCGAATGACCAGATTGGAGGTGCCACCCGTTCGCCGTGGCTGGTTGATGAAAATCATGCGCTCGACGGAGACCATGGGCTGGCCCTGGGCATCGGTGGCGATGCCCTCTAGCGTCGGAATCACATCGGCAGGCTCGCGCATGATGATGCTCGCGGTCTCGGTCTGGGAGCCCTGACGGATGACCAGGAGGTTCAACGGCTCGCCCGTGGAGACAAACGTGTTGCGCATGCCGTCGACCAACGCCATCACCGCGATGAAAACCGTCACGGTGAGTCCCACGCCCACGGCGGTAATCAGGGTGGTGATTCTCCGCACACGCAGGTTGCGCAAGTTGTATTTCAGCGGGATCAGCATCGCTGTTCCCCCTTAGCCGACCTGACGCATCGCCGCGGCGATGGAGCCGTTCACTGCCCGCCATGCCGGCACGGTGGCGCTGATCACTCCCACCAGGGCGGCAAGGCTCAACCCGAGGAACACGGTCAGCGGACTGATGTTGAAGTGCTGGATGATCCCCTGGGTGAGCCTGTACATGTCAAGAGTCCCGAACAGGAGTTTGGCGCCCACGATTCCTACCAGGCCGCCGGCTAGCGCAATGACCACCGATTCGCCCATGAGCAGCCCCAACACCTGCCAGCGGCGGAAGCCTAGCGTCCTTAGAACCGCGACTTCGCCGGTCCGTTCGCGCACCGACATGGCCATGGTGTTTATTGTGACCAGGAGGATGGCGAAGACAACCGCGGCAGCGATGAGCGCGAGAAAGAGCTTCACGTTGCCCAGCATGGAGGTGAAGCTCAAGGTGAAGGCCTTTTCCGTCTCGGTCTTGGTGGGGGCGTCGGAGTTGCGGAACATGTCGTCGATGGCAGCGGCCGCTCGCGAAACGTCCTCCGCCGTGCGAACCTTGATCCAGAACGAACCCACCTTGTCGGCAGCCCCGGGCAAGTGCTGGCGGACAAGTTCGTTATAGTAGTCATGCTGGAACCAGACGGCAGTCTCATCCGGGCCGGTGTAGGTACCGCGGATCACGAGGTCGAGGTTGAAGGGGAAGATCATCCCCACGATGGTGATGCGGTCACCCACCTTCCAATCGAACCGCTCCATCAATTTGCGCGCCACGAGCGCCCCGGTACGATCCTTCTTCCAGGCTTCCACCTCCGCCTGATTGAAGGTGTACTCAGCGGCCATGCGAACGACGGTATCCGGCTCGGCGGCAAATTGGGCGAAGAAATTCTTTGGGTCCTGGTAGTAGCCGCCAAACCAGTGAAAGGGAGTGGCCATCTCCACGCCCGGCACCTGCTGGATCCGCTGCCAATAGGAGATGGGCAGCAGGATATTCAGGGAGACGGAATGGCGAGTGACCAGCCGCAGCGCCGACTCCGGCGCCAACACGGAACTTCCTTCCAGTTCCGACAACAATGTGCGCAAGCTGACGAGCAAAAAGAGCGACACCGCCATGCTCAATACCGTCAGCACCGTACGCCGGTGGTTGCGCGCCGCGTTCTTCAGCATCAGGCGGAGATAATCCACTCCTCGGCCTCCAACCCCAGATTATGGCACACAATCTTCAACCACCATGACCGGCCTGCACACCTAGCCCACCTGCCGCAGCGCTGCGGCAATCGAGCCGTTGACCGCCCGCCAGGCCGGCACCACGGCACTCACCACCCCTACCAGCCCCGCCACCCCCAGCCCCAGCCCCACCGTCAGCAGGCGGATCTGGAAATGCTGAATGATGCCGCCCGTGAGCTTGTACATGTCGAGGCTGCCAAACACCAGCTTGGCCCCGACTACTCCTACCAACCCACCTCCCAGCGCAATCAGCACCGACTCCCCCACCAGCAACCCCAACACCTGCCCCCGCCGGAACCCCAGCGTCTTCAGCACCGCTATCTCCCCCCGCCGCTCCCGCACCGACATCCCCATGGTGTTCATGCTCACCAGCAGAATGGCAAAAACCGCGGCGGCAGCGATCAGGGCCAGAAACAGCTTTACATTGCCCAGCATGGAGGTGAAGCTGAGGCCGAAGGCCTTTTCGGTCTCAGTCCTGGTGGGAGCCTCGGAGTTGCGGAACAGCTCGTCAATGGCGGCCGCCACCCGGGGCACGTCCTCCGCGCTCCGCCCCTTGATCCAGAACATGGCCACCTGATCGGCGCGCCCGGGCATGTGCTGACGCGCAAGCTCATTGAAGTACTCATAGTGAAACAAGAGCGCCCCCTCATCGGGGCCGGTGTAAGTGCCGCAAATGAGCAATTCCAAATTGAAGGGGAAAAACATGCCGAACATCCCGGATAAGTTAGTGGTGATGCGGTCGCCTACCTTCCACCCGAACCGCCCCATTAACTTGCGGCCCACGAGCGCTCCGGTACGCTCCTTCTGGAACGGTCCCACCTCGGTGGGATTGAACTTGAACTCCGAGGCCAGTCGGATGGCGCTTTCCGGGTCGATGCCCGCGTGCGGCACAAGATTCTTGGGGTCCTGATAGTACCCAACCACCGGCTGGTAGGGAGACACGACTTCCACGCCAGGCACCTGCTGGATGCGCTGCCCAAAAGAGAGCGGCAGGGGGATTTGCAGAGAGACAGCGTGACGGGTGATCAGCCGCAGCGCCGACTCGTCGGTCAGCACCGAACTGAATTCGAGCTCCGCCAACAACGTCCGCAAGCTGACCAGCAAAAAGAGCGACACCGCCATGCTCAACACCGTCAGCAGGGTGCGCCGACGGTTGCGGGCCGCGTTCTTCAGCATCAGGCGGAGATAGTCCATCTCCGTTCCTCCAGCGCCACATTATCGCCCAG
>DATBWB010000168.1 GCA_036514995.1 Candidatus Acidiferrales bacterium | reverse complement strand
ATGCTGATTCTCGCCATCGACACCAGCACGCTCGCCGGCAGCCTGGCTGTCTTTCGGGACGGGCAGACGGTCAAGACAACCGGCGAGGAGAGCCGGGAGACCTATTCCAGCCGCATGTTCCGGCAACTGCGGGTGATGCTCGAAGAACTCCAGTTGAGCCTCGACCGGTTCGACGCCTATGCGGTTGTCAACGGCCCCGGTTCGTTCACCGGCTTGCGAGTCGGCCTTGCCGCCGTGAAGGGCTGGGCGGAAATCTATCAGAAGCCAATCGTTGCCGTGAGCGGGCTGGAAGTGGTCGCGGCCATGGTCGAGAGCGCAAACGAGTTTGTTGTGCCGGTAATGGACGCGCGGCGCGGACAGATTTATTTCGGCGTGTACGCTTCGGGAGGCGAGTCCTTGCGGAAGGTGGCCGAGGAGCAAGTCTCGACGCCGGCGGAATGCATCCAGTGGCTCGAAGCAAAAGGTTATCACCTTGATCAAGGGAAGGGAATTGTCTTCGCTTCTCCGATGGTTGGGCTGCTTCAGCCCTCGCTCGAAAATTCGCCTTTTGCTTCATGCCGAGTGGCGGCGTTGAGTCCCTTTCTTGCTGAAAGGCTGGCCAGAGTCGCCGCCGTGAGACTCGAGCGCGGGGAAACCATTTCCGGCATGGAACTGGACGCCAACTACGTTCGCCGCTCGGACGCGGAGCTGCTGTGGCGCGGCGATTGACCACGCGGGGGTTCGAGCGGCGCGATGTTTCGGCCGTCTTTGACCTGGAACGGGCGACGGTGGAAGCGGCTCACTGGCCGCGCTCGGAGTATGAAAGGCTGGCCGGGTCGTCCCCGTTGGCGCTCGTGACCGAGAAAGCCGGCGGTGCGATCGTCGCGTTTCTGATCGCCCGCCGCGCAGCCGACGAAGTGGAAATCCTGAACCTGGCCGTCTGCGGCCGGCTCCGAAGGAAGGGCATTGCTTCAGCCCTTTTGAGCCGTCTTTTCGAGAAGCTTGAGGCGGCGCCGGCAAGGATCTACCTCGAGGTGAGGTGGTCCAACAAGCCGGCCATCGCGTTCTACGAGCGGCACGGTTTTGGCTGCGTGGAGGAACGGCGAAATTACTATCGCCATCCGACGGAAGATGCGCTGGTTTTATCCCTGAGCAAGACAGAGAAAATTTAGCCGTTGATGGTCGTGAACCGCTGTGCTAGCCTGAGGCCATGGTGGCGATTCGTGCGAATCATCGAGGAGGGGCAGGATGCCCGGTTGGTCCGAGGAGATTCGTGACCGTCTGATTCAAACGAACGAGCAGTTCCGCCGGCTGGCGGAACAGCATGCAACCTTCGACGCCGAACTCATCCGACTTTCTCAAAAGCCCTACCTGACCAAGCAGGATCAATTGAGGGAAGTCGAGTTGAAGAAACGGAAGCTCCGGGTGAAAGACGAAATGGAGCGGATCCTGCGGGATTATGGCCGCGGCGCTGAGTCTGCCGCGGCGCGGTAAGGCTGGCTCGAAGGCGGTCGAGCCGGGAACGTGCTCTTGGGAAGCGGGGGAGGGGTGCTCCCCCGTTTTTCATCTCCATGCTCAAACCATCCTTCCAAATGAGCTGGCCGGCCATGCTGCTTGCCGGGGCGTCACTCGCCCTGCACTGGTATCTGGCTGCTGCCGGGCTGCTGTTGCTGGTGGCGTTTGTCTTCTACTTCTTTCGCGACCCGGAACGAACCATCCCCCAGGAGACAGGCGGGATCGTTTCGCCTGCCGACGGGAGGGTGGTGGAGATCGCCGACAGCGCCTGGAACGGCCAGCCGCGCAAACGCATCAGCATCTTTCTCTCCGTCTTTGATGTCCACGTCAACCGGTCGCCGGTGGAAGGCGTGATCGTTAGCGCCGACTACCGGAAAGGACAGTTTCGAGCCGCGTGGCACGCCGAGGCCTCCACGGTCAATGAACAAAACGTGGTCGTGGTGCGTGGCCATCAATCGGAGGTCGTTTTCAAGCAAATTGCTGGTATTATCGCCCGGCGAATTCTCTTTTGGCGGAAGCCCGGCGACCTGGTGCAGCGGGGCGAGCGGGTGGGCATGATCCGGTTTGGCTCGCGTGTGGACGTAATCCTGGATCCGGCATGCGATATTCTGGTGCGTCGGGGTGAGCACGTGAAAGGTGGCAGCTCCCTTCTGGCACGAGCCCCGGTCGGATCGGGGCGAGCGAAATGAACGGAAAACCGAAGAATTCCAGAATGCGCCGCGGTGTTTCGCTGTTGCCCATATCCTTCACGGTGGGCAACATTGTCTGCGGCTACTACGCGCTGGTGGCGGCGATGCATGGCGGCGCAGCGAATTTCGATGCCGCCGCCAAGGCGATTGGCATCGCCATTGTTCTGGATGGTCTGGATGGCCGCGTGGCGCGCCTCACGGGGAGCAGCAGTCCCTTCGGGAAAGAGTTTGATTCGCTGGCCGATGTCATCTCCTTTGGACTGGCGCCGGCCTTTCTGGCTTACTCGTGGGGAATGTTCAGCCTGGAAGGGCAGGGCGATTTTTTCCGCCAGCTCGCCCGGTGGGGCGGCGTCATCACGTTTGCCTTCTTGATGTGTGGGGCGTGGCGGCTGGCGCGTTTCAACATCCAGGCCCCGGCGGCTTCCGGGCATGTGCCCTTGCGGCACTTTATCGGCCTGCCGATTCCGGCTGCGGCGGGGATGATTGCGGCGCTGGTTCACTTTCGGAAATCGCCGCTGACGGAGTGGCCCTGGGCAATCGCCTGGCTGGGGCTCGTCGCCGGACTGGCCTTCCTGATGGTCAGCACCGTCCGTTACTACAGCTTCAAAGACATTGACCTTCGCCGGCGGAGGTCCTCGCTGGTGGTGGTGGCGCTGGGGCTGCTGGTGATCTTGATTGTCAGCAATTCTGAGGTTGTCCTGCCGCTGCTGGCTATCGGGTATGTGCTCTCGGGCATCATTGGCAAGATTTCCGGCTGGATTCGCCGCCGACCAGGCCCCTCACCTACGGCCACCGGCGAACCCGCCCAACTCCCGCACCTATGAATTTTCCAGCCGCTCAGCCCGAAGGTTTGCCCATCCGGGAGGAGGGCCTGCGCGTGGCGATTGTCGGTGCTTCGACGCTGCTGGGCAAGGAAGTGAAGCAAGTTTTGGATGACCGCCGCATTCCGGTGAAGAGCGTTCAGTTGCTTGACGATGACGAGGCGATGGGACAGCTCACCGAATTTGCCGGCCAGCCGGCGATTATTGAGGCGATTGCGCCCGATGCGTTTGACGACGTGGATGTGGTTTTCCTTGCTGGCGGCGCGGAATGCACTCGCCGGCACTGGCGGGCGGCGCGGCGGTCAGGCTGCCGGATCATCGATCTGAGCGGCGGGCTGGCAGACGAGACCGACGCCTGCTTCTGGATTCCTTCCCTTGACGAGATCTTGCCGCCACCCAAGCCCATGGCCGGCGGTCTCTGCGTGTCTCCGCACCCGGCGACCATCATCCTTTGCCATCTGGCGCCGCGACTGGCGATGGTCGCCGCGCCGGCGCGGACGGTGTTGCTGTTCTTTGTGCCGGTCTCGGAGCGCGGTCAGGCGGCTCTGGACGAGCTCGAGCAGCAAACCATCAATTTGTTGTCCTTCCAGCCCATTTCGAAGAATGTTTTTGACTCCCAGGTGGCGTTCAACCTGCTGCCGCGGTATGGCAGCTCGAGCGCGGCTAAACTCGAGGAGATTCGCTCTCGGACGGAGCGGGAAGCAAGCTTCTACCTGGCCGGCCGTTTTGCCCTGCCGGCGATAAGCCTGCTCCACGCTCCCGTTTTCCATTCCTATGCGTTCGAACTTTTTGTGGAATTCACGACAGAAGTTACAACCCACCGGTTGGAACAAAAGCTGGAGTCAACTGCCATCACCATCCGCCGCAGCGACGAGGAGGCGCCGTCGCCGGTTGGCGTGGTGGGGGAGTCAGGGATCGTCCTGGATTTCATCCGGCCGGAGGGCCATGGGAAGAACGCGTTTTGGATTTTTGGCGCGGCTGACAATCTCCGTCTGGCTGCTTCGAACGCCGTAGAGATCGTCGAGCGCTGGCATCACGCAGAGCGGGACGGCCGACTGAAGCAACGGAGCCGGACGGCATGAGACGGCCTCGCAAAGGCTTCTTCGTGGAATGGTCTTTCTTTTTCGCCCTCGCAGGGGGGATGGCTGCCTGCGGCTACCACGTGGCCGGCCGGGGAAGCCATCTCCCGGCTGAGGGGAAGGTGTTGGCGGTCCCGGCCTTTGAGAATCGCACGATGCAGTTCCGCATTGAGCAGAAGTTGACGGCTGCCGTCATCCGGGAATTCATTTCTCGGACCAGGTACCGGGTGGTGATGGAGGAAGAGGGCGCCGACGCCGTGCTGCGCGGCGAAGTAACCCGCGTTTCGACCAGCCCGATCGTGTTTGACCCGGGAACGGGCAAAGCCTCCACCGTGGTCATTACCATCAATGCCAATGTAAGACTCCTCGATCGCCACACGAAACAGATTCTTTTCCGAGGCGAGGGCCTGGTCTTTCGCGAGAGCTACGAGGTGACCAGCGACGTCAATTCTTTTTTTCAGGAGCAGGACCCGGCGTTTGACCGGCTTGCCCGCGACTTTGCCGCTACTCTGGTCTCCGCGGTGCTGGAGAATTTCTAGATGCCGGCCATAACCCCGGATCGCTTGATGACCGACCTCAAAAAGGGAAAGGTTGCGCCGGCCTACCTCCTTCTCGGCGATGACCAGTATTTGCTCGATGTCGTCCGGCAGGCGATCCGCCAGGAGATTCTCGGCAGCCCCGCCGTGGCGGAGCAGCCCTTCGGGTGGAAAGCGTTCGATCTTGGCGGGATGGGGATGGAAGAGGCTGCCGGGGCGCTCGAGGAAGCCCTGGTGCAGGCCCGCACGCCCTCTCTCCTGGCCCCGCGGCAGTTATTGTTTCTTTCCGGCTTTGCTCGGGTGATCAAGCGCATGCGCAGCGGCAGCGAAGAGGAGGAGGATGGGGAAGCAAAAGACGAGGCGCCGGGTAACCGCAACCCGGAGATCGTTTCCGCTTCCGGGCGGATCGTGACGCTGCTCGAGGAATATCTGGCCCGGCCCAGCGATTTCACAGTGGTCGTTTTTGAAGCCGCTGAAATGGACAAGAGAAAACGACTGGCCAAGCTCCTGGAAAAACGCTGTGTGGTGGTTGGAGTCGAATCGCCGGTGCGGGGTGGCCGATCCTTTGACGAGGAGCTGCGTGCGGCGGCTGGGCGCGCGAAAAAATTCGCGCACGAGCGGGGCATCGAGATCGCGCCCGAGGCTCTGACCCATCTGGTGAACATGAAGGACGGCGATCTGGGCATGGTTTTCCAGGAGTTGGAGAAACTGGCCGTATATGTCGGCCCGGGAGGCAAAATTAGCCCCGGCGAACTCCATCTTCTCGTGCGCGGCGAGACCGAGGAGATCGTCTGGGAGCTGGTGGACGCGCTGGGCAGCGGCGACCGCCGGCGCTCGATGGCTATCTTGGACAATTTGATTCGCAACGGAGAACCGCCGCCCGCAATCGTCGGCGCTCTCGCCTACCGCGTCCGCGCCATGATCGAAGCCAAAGAAGGCAGCCAGCGCTGGCCCGCCCTTCAGGCAGCGGGGCAGGCGGAACGCTTCAGCTCCGAGCAGTTGCTTGCCTCACTCGAAATGCTTCTGCGCGCCGACGTGATGCTCAAGGGCGAATTGCCAAAGGCCGAGGATGGCCAGAAGGTGCTCGAGTTCTTGCTCGCCCGATTGACGGCAAAGAGCCCGCCGGCAAGCGTCCCGGAAAGGGATTCGGGGCCTGACTAAGCTTTGGCCGGTGCGCCCGAAGTGGGCGCGGGGGCGCTGGCGGCTTGGAAACGGGAGGTTAGCCGGGACTTATGCCGGGCGGCAGCATTCTTGTGAAGAATACCTTTGCCCACCGCCCAGTCAATCACCGAAATCGTCTCGCTGAGCAACTGCTTTGCCTGTCCCGGATCCTTGCCCTCGAGGGCGAGCCGCAGTTTGCGGATTTGATTGCGCAGCCGGGACCGCAGGGCGCGAGCGCGGGTTGTCCGCTTGGCGGTTTGTCGGATGCGCTTCAGGACCGATTTCTTTCGCTTCTTGACCTTTGCCGGACCGGTGGCCTGAGGCATCATTCACTCCGTTATAAATTTAAGGCGCAGAACGATAGCCCAGTTCGCAGCGGGCTGTCAACCGGCTGATGCGTATTTGGCGATGAGCTCGACGCCCGAGAAAACGGACAGGCGTACCGATCTGCTGGCTCGCTTCCAGGCCGCTTCGGGAAAGATCTACTCGCGCCAGCAGCTCTCGACGGAAGTCCTGGTGGCTGAGCTGCGCGCCACCCGACCCTTATCCGTCATCCGGCGAGAGTCCATCGAGCAACTCCGCACCTCCATGTCAAGCTTGTGGGGCCGAACGGCCGTTCGCCCCTACCCGCCTTTCAACAATCCTATGATAAGAAAATAGTTACCTCCGCCATCCTTGACGGAACCGCATCCGCTCGGCTATCTTCTCTATAGCGTCTTCACACATCTTCATGACAAGCGGAGGCAAACGGTAGGGCCGTAGATGAAGAAGATAGTGAAATTGGCTGGGGGGGTCGAACCCCTTTTCGGCACCCTGGACGAAAACCTCAAGCTGCTTGAAACCAACCTCCACGTCACCACCCAGCTCCGGGAAGATGCCCTTGAAATAGACGGCGAGCCGGCTCAGGTTGCTCGCCTTGAAAAAATCCTGGGCGAATACAACGAGCTGGTGTGCGAGGGCCGAAGCTTTTCAAACGGCGACGTCCATTCCTACTTGAAGGTGATGACCGAAGATCCGAATGTTACCCTGCGTTCGCTGGCCAGTCCGGCGCGCCCGCGCGTTTTTGGGAAGAAATCGGTTGCGCCCAAGAGTCCCAATCAGCGCCACTACCTCGAGGCAATCGAGAACCATGACATGGTATTTGCCATCGGTCCCGGCGGCACCGGCAAGACCTACCTGGCGGTGGCGATGGCGATTTCGGCGCTGCTGACCAAGCAGATCAACCGCATCATTTTGGTGCGGCCGGCCGTCGAAGCGGGCGAACGGCTGGGGTTCCTTCCGGGCACGTTGCAGCAAAAGGTGGACCCCTACCTTCGTCCCCTCTATGACGCCCTGTACGACATGCTCGATGCCGAGAAGATCGAACGCTTTCTCGAAAAGGGCATTATCGAAGTGGCCCCGCTCGGCTTCATGCGCGGCCGCACCCTGAACGACTCGTTTGTCATTCTCGACGAGGCGCAGAACACCACCAGCGAGCAGATGAAGATGTTTCTTACGCGGTTGGGGTTCAATTCCAAAGCGGTCATCACCGGGGACATCACCCAGATCGATCTGCCGGCGGGGCGTCGGTCAGGGCTGGTGGAAGCGGTCGAGGTTGTGGGGCGAATCCCCGGTATCCAGTTTATCTATTTCAACGAGCGAGACGTGGTGCGGCACAACCTGGTGCAACAAATTATCCGGGCCTACGAAAGCTACGAGGCTTCGAACGCCGGCAAGGCGAAGAATCACCGCGAAAGTGAAGCCATCGCGCCCATAGGACACTCCATGGGAAAGAATGAGTAGCGCCCAGACCCCTCCGCGCCGGGGCGGATTTTTTTCAAGATGATTCCCGACATGATTGTCAACCGGCAAAGAAGGATGCGCCTGCCCCTGGGTGAAATCGGTCGTTTTGCCCGACGGGCGCGGCGCGAACTTCACGAGCCCCGAACGTCCCGAAGCTTCGGGAGGGGCGAGCGGTCGGCGTTTACGGTCTGTCTCATGGATGACAAGGCCATGCGCGCCTTGAACGCCAGGTTTCGCGGCCGGCGAAAGGCGACCGATGTGCTTTCTTTCCCCTCCGGGTCGCGCGGCAATCGCTTCCTGGGAGAAATCGCCATTTCGGTTGAGACAGCGAGGAAGAACGCCCGGCGCGAAGGTCACAGTTTGCTCGAAGAGATCAAACTCCTGATCCTCCATGGCCTGTTGCACCTGCTCGGCTACGACCACGAAACGGACAAGGGCCGGATGACCCGGAAGGAACTTCGCCTGCGGCGAAGAATGGGTTTGACCTGATCATGACCGCCTGGATGGTTGCTCATGCAGTGACCGTGATCGGCGTGAGCGTTCTGCTCGCGCTCTTCTCCTACCTCGACCGCGTCTATCGGGAGCTTGGCAAAGTCACTACCCGGCGTGTCCGAGAAAACCTGGAAGTGTTTGAGAGCGACGTTGAGCCCAAGCTGCGTATGGACCGGCGCGATGCCGCCGTCAGTTTTGCCTTGCTGAGCCAGCTCTTTCTGGTGCTCATCGCCATAGCGATTGCGAGCGCGGTGGCGGCCTTTGTCCCGAAGGCGCCGCAAGCCATCGCCGAGTTGATGTTCTTCGTTGTTTTGGAAATTCTGGTGGCGAACCAGTTCATCCCGCATCTCTTGCTGACTCGAACCAACGGACGCTGGATGCGGCCGCTCACGCCGGTGGTGAGAATCTTTGTCTGGATGGTTCTGCCGATGCGCTTGATCCTGCAGTTCTGCGTCTCGTTGGCTCACCTCACGGATGAGGAGACGGCCCCCGGCGAAGAGCAACAGGAAAGTATTGAGGCCATGGTGGAGGTGGCGCAGGAGGAAGGGATCCTGGAGCACGAGGACGCCCGGCTCATCGAATCGGTGGTCGAATTCGGCGACAAGACGGTGCGCGAGGTCATGACCCCGCGGGCAGACATCGTGGCGCTGCCGGTGGAGGCGACCGTGGAGCAGCTAACCAAGACAGTCCTCGAGAAAAAATTCTCCCGCATCCCGGTTTACCGATTGAATCTGGACGACGTCCAAGGAATCGTCCAGGCGCGCGACATCCTTCAGGTCATGGATAGCGAGGCGCCGCATACCTCGGTGGCCGGGTGGATCCGGCCGGTGCTTTTTATTCCGGAGACAAAGCCCGTCGCCAATCTGCTTAAGGAGCTGCAAAAGAACAAACAACAAATCGCGATGGTCGTGGATGAATACGGGAGTGTCGCCGGGCTCGTCACCCTCGAAGATCTGTTCGAGGAGATTGTCGGCGAAATCATGGACGAGGATCAGCCGCGGGCGGCTGACATCATCCGCGAGGACGAAAATAATTTCGTTTTGAAGGGCAGCGTTCCGATTGGCCGGCTTGGAGAGCTGCTCGGGATGGAAATTGCCCCAGAAGATTGTTCCACGGTCGCCGGCCTGGTCAGCCGCCTCCTTGGCCACGTCCCGGCGGCGGGCGAGTCGGTGGAGCACGACTGGCTCCGCCTTGAAGTGCTCGAGGCAAACCAACAAAAAGTGCTTAAGGTGCGAGCGCGACGCCTGCCACAAAAGACGTTCGGGCAAGGTGCGCGGGCGCTATGAACGCGGTGCCGGAAGATTCTTTCCGCTCCGGCTTTGTCGCTATCGTCGGCCCTCCCAACACGGGAAAGTCCACCCTGCTCAACGCGCTCGTCGGCGCCAAGATTGCCATCGTCTCACGCAAGCCACAAACCACCCGCAACCGAATCCAGGGAATCCTGAACCGGGAGAAGGCCCAGATCGTTTTCATGGATACGCCGGGAATCCACCGCCCGGAAACTTTGCTTAACCGGCAGATGATGGAAGAAGTGAAACAGGCCCTCGAAGGGGTGGACCTGGCGCTCCTGGTCTTGGATGCCTCGCGCCCGTTCGGCGACCTGGACAGGCAGGGCATCGAGATGGTTGAGGAATTTCGAGGTCCAACCTTCTTGCTGCTTAACAAGATTGATTTGGTAAAGAAGCCAGAACTGCTGCCTTTGCTCGATCGGTATCAGTCAGCCCACTTGTTTGCCGAGTCCATTCCCATTTCCGCTTTGACGGGCGAAAATCTGGACACGCTTGTGGAGCAGATCGTCGCCCGGCTGCCCGAAGGGCCAGCGTACTTTCCCGCCGACCAGGTCACCGACCAACCGGAACGGTTCCTTGCCGCGGAGATCATTCGTGAACAGGTTTTTGAACGCACCCGCCAGGAGCTGCCCTATATGACCGCCGTCATCGTGGAGCAATTCGAGGAGCTGGACAGGCTGATCCGAATCGCGGCGACCATTCTGGTGGAGCGGGAGGGCCAGAAGCGAATCCTGATCGGGGCGAAGGGCGCGATGCTGAAGGAAATCGGCAGCCGGGCCCGCAAGGAACTCGAAATGCTTCTCGGCGCCAAAATCTTCCTGGAGTTGTTCGTAAAGGTTCGGCCCAACTGGCGCGAAAAGCCGGCTATCGTCCGCGAGCTCGATTGGCGAAGGCAATAGGGGAAGGGTTGAGCCGTTCAACGGCGCCAACAGCCGGTTACTCTCGCGGGTTGATGCCAAGCGATTTCATTTTGCGGTAAAGATGGCTGCGCTCGAGACCCAGCGCCGCCGCCGTGCGCGTCATGTTCCAGCGGTGCTCCTCGAGCTTTCGCAAGATGAGGTCCCGCTCGTAGGCGGCGCGAGCTTCGTGCAACGATCCGTACGTCCCCGCGGCTCGCCGCTCGCCTGTCCGCAGCAACTCCGGGGGGAGCTGTGAAGAGGCAATGGTCTCTTCCGGGCAGGTGATCACCAGTCGCTCGACAATATTTTTGAGTTCGCGCACATTGCCCGGCCAGGCGTAGCGGTAGAGGATGGCCAGCGCCTCCTCGGAAAGCTGCTTGGGACGCCGTCCATAGGCGCGAGCGAACTCTTCCAAAAAATATCTGGCGAGTTGCGGAATATCCTCGGTGCGCTCGCGCAGGGCCGGGACATAGAACGGGATTACATTCAGGCGGTAGAAAAGATCTTCGCGGAACTTGCCGTAGGAGATTTCTTCATCCAGGTTCTTGTTGGTGGCGGCGATGACGCGGACGTCCACGGAGATGCTCTGGGTGGCGCCCACCGGCTCAAAGCGTTGCTCCTCGAGCGCGCGCAGAACCTTGGATTGCGTCTTCAGGCTCATGTCGCCGATTTCGTCGAGGAAGAGCGTGCCACCGTCCGCCTTTTGGAACTTGCCCACTTTGTCCTCGGCGGCGCCGGTGAAAGAGCCTTTCACGTGGCCAAAAAGCTCGCTTTCAATCAGCTCCTCCGGAATGGCGGCGCAGTTGACCTCGACAAATTCCTGGCCCGCCCGGAGGCTCTGGGCGTGAAGGGCATGAGCGACCAGTTCTTTTCCCGTGCCGCTTTCGCCGTAGATCAGCACTCGACCGTTGGTGGGAGCGGCCATCGCAATCTGCTGCCGCAGCGCCTTCATTGGCACGCTTTCGCCCATAATCCGGTATTTTTCCTGGAGCTGCTCGCGCAGGCGCAAATTTTCGCGAGCCAG
Organism: Candidatus Acidiferrales bacterium; assembly: GCA_036514995.1. Classification (NCBI taxonomy): domain Bacteria; kingdom Pseudomonadati; phylum Acidobacteriota; class Terriglobia; order Candidatus Acidiferrales; species Candidatus Acidiferrales bacterium. The sequence goes on along the minus strand of DATBWB010000168.1, from coordinate 13,007 downwards.
GCGATGCTGCGCCAGGGCGTTTTTCACCACCAGGACGGTCTTGTCGAGCGAGAGCGGCTTTTCAATGAAATCAAAAGCACCGAGTTTCGCCGCCCGGACAGCGGTTTCAATGGTGCCGTGGCCCGAGATCATGACCACTGCCGTGCCGGGGGCTTGCTGCTGTAAGCGGCGCAGGGTTTCAATGCCGTCCATGCCGGGCAGCCACACATCGAGCAGAATGAGATCCACGGCCGAGCACGTGACCCTCTCGAGGCACTCCTCACCGCTCGCCACCGCTTCCACTTCGTACCCCTCGTCTTGCAGGACGCCGCTGAGCGAGCGCCGGATACCCTCTTCGTCGTCCACGATCAGAACCGTTGGCTTCATGTTCTATGCCGGGAGCTGGATGATGAATTTGGCGCCAAAGGGCCGGTTATCCTCAACCCGGATGCTGCCGTTGTGATCGGCCACGATGCGCTGCGCGATGGCCAGGCCCAGGCCGGTGCCGCGGCCCTTCTTGGAAAAATAAGGGAGAAAGAGTTTCGCCTTGTCCTCGGGCGAAATCCCATGACCCGTGTCGGCCACCACAATTTCCACCACTTCACGGGTCGCGTCAAGCCGCGTCCGGATACTCAACTCCCTGACCGTCGAGCGCTCCATCGCTTCGGCGGCGTTGTCCATCAAATTCACCAGGACCCGGCGGAAAAGCTCGGGGTCGAGCCGGATCGGCGGCAGGCTGGCGAGAGCGGTTTTGACGGTGACGCGGTCGTGGCCATTCTCAAAGACGCCGAGGGCGCTGGCAATGACACCATTCAAATCCGAAGGCACCGGATTGGCAGTCGGGAAGCGGGCAAACTCGGAGAACTCCTCGATCAGGCCCTTGAGCGCGCCTGCCTCCTGGCTGATGAGCGAAACGCACTCGGCAACCATCTGGGCCAGTTCCGGGTCGGCGGTCGCCCCGGCCTCCGGCTTTCGTCCCAGATAGCGCCGGAGGCGCTCGGCGGAAAGTTGGATGGGGGTGAGCGGGTTCTTGATCTCATGGGCGATGCGCTGAGCCACCTCTTGCCATACGGCTGCCTTTTGACCGCGGAGAAGCTCGGTCAGGTCTTCGAGAACAACCACGTAGCCGTAGTCCTGACTGTCCTTGCGCAGGGCAGAAACGGTGACCGCAACCTGAGCATTGCCGCTGGCTCGCTGGAGTTGGACTTCAGCGGCGGCCCCGCCGGCGCGGCTGGACTTGCGCAGCAATTCGCCGAGTTGCGTGGCCACGGTTTCTTCAAAGAGTTCGTTCAAGCGCCGTACCTTGGGCACTTCGGTCATGCCGAGCACGCGGGCCACGGCGCTGTTCGTGCGGAGGACGTTCTTCTGTTTGTCCAAAGAGATGACCCCGGTCGGGATACTTTCAAGCAGCGTCTCGATGAGTTGCTGGCGCTCTTCGAGCTGGCGTATGGCGGTCTGCAAGTTGAGGTTGGAAGCGGCAATCTGGCGGCTGGACTCACCCAGTTGTGATGTCATCTGGTTGAAGGAGGCAACGAGGTTGGCGAGTTCGTCTTTGGCCTGGACCGTCACGCGATGATCGAAATTTCCGCGAGAAACTTCGCGCGTTGCCTCCGCCAGGGCCACGATCGGCACCGTCACTTGCCGGGAGAGAAATAGGGCAAACCAGGTCGCCGCAAACAACACCAGCAAGGTGAAGAGGAGCAAGACCAGCACAATCTGATAACGATAGAATCGCAGTCCGGCGCTCAGTTCCACATAGTTGGCCGCCTGCTGTTCGATGGCCGCCTTCCGGCGAGAAAAGGCCTCGGGAACCTGCTGCGCGGCAATCAGCCAGCCCAAGCGGCGCTCGGTGGTCTCGACCGGCGCTCGTTCGAGCCAGTAGGTGCGCCCGCCCCAGAACAACTGCCGATCCGCCGCGTGCCTGAGCACCAGCCGCGAAAGCTCCTGCACATTCGTTTGGGGTTTTCCCGACGCCAGCACCAGTCTGCCCTGAGGGTCGAGAAGCACGACGCAGTCAAATCCCGGGTATGGAGTTGGCCGGTCGCCATACGCCTTGGCGAGTGCAACCGGGGTTCGGGCAGTTCGAGCAAGGGCGCCGGCCATGGTGCGAGCGGATTCGGCGAGGAGCGACCTTTCGCGCGCTTCCGATTCGGCCAGCAACTGCTCGGCTTCATCCCGCACGATTTCCAGAGGCCGCGGAAACCACTTGGCCAGCGAGCGGTTCAGAAAGGCGTAGCTGAGAAAGAACATGAAGATGACGGGCAGGAGCGATATACCCAACGCCCCCATCACCAGTTTGGTCTTGAATTTTGAACCCATCGCCTGCTGCCGGCGCTCGGCGAGAAGTTTGAGCAAATTGCGGGAAAGAATGAGGGTGAAGATGAGAAGACTCAGGACGACAAGAGTGGAGAGGACATAAAGCAAAACCACCTGCTGCGTCCGCGAAGGCTGAAAGGGCAGGTCAAGCGAGCCCAGCGCAAACACGGCGAAGCCGAGCACGATCACCACCACCGCGCTCAAGATGAGGCGTCTCGACCGATGGCTTTTTTCGTTCAAGCTCATTTCACGGGCCCCGATTCCATCGGGGCGGGCTTGTCGAGGTAGATTCCCAGCGGGCAGCCGAGGCAGTCCGGGTTCCTCTTTTTGCACCAATTCTTGCCCACCTCGACGAGAAGGGCGTGATATTCATTGTACATCTTTGGGTCGCGCTCCAGATTGGCTTCGAAGAGGTGGCGGATCTCCTCGTAGCTGGCCTTGGGTCGAATCAGTTTGTGGCGCTCGAGAATCCTCCGGGTATAAGCATCCACGACAAAAATCGGATGCCTGCCGGCGTAGAGCAAGATCGCGTCAGCCGTCTCCCGGCCAATGCCGTTGACGGAGAGAAGCTCCTGCCGCAACCGCTCGGTCGGCGTGCGAAACATCCTGGCAAGCGAGCGGCCGTACTGCCTGCGCCAGAAGCGGAGGAAGTGCTTGATCTTCTTTGCCTTCTGGTTGAAGTAGCCCGAAGGGCGGATGAGGCGGGCAAGCCGCCGCCGCGGCACTTTTTCGAGTGCCGTAAAGCTCCGCAGTTGCTTCTGGCGGAGCCGCGACAAAGCTTTTTCCACGTTTCCCCAGGCGGTGTTTTGGGTGAGAATCGTTCCCAAAACGACTTCAGCGGGCGTTCGCGCCGGCCACCAGCCTTGGGGCCCGAGTGACGAAAATAGTCGTTCATAGAAGCGCCGAATCGCAAAAACAGGGTGTGGTGTGTGCGGTCTGGGTTCCATCATGGAACTCAAAGACTATGCCCCTCAGCGAGTTAAGTCAAGTTAAGGGGCGTGACCAAAGGGTCAGCAAACGGTGCTTGACAAAAGTTGTCTGTGGTACTAGTATCCCTCTCGGTGAGCGACCCCGAACCCTCGGGGAATGCGATGTGCTCCCATCCCCTGTCGCCTTCCCAATCCTACTAATTCTCTAGCTGCGCGTCCGGCCTGGGAGATGCGATGTCGGCCAGGCTTGGCGAACTTCTGGTCAAGGAAAACCTGATCACCGGCGATCAGCTAAAGCAGGCGCTCGAGCATCAGCGCCAGCACGGCGGACGGCTGGGCACCTCGGTCGTCAAATTGGGCTTCATTACCGACGATGAGATCACCGCCGTCCTCTCCCGGCAGTACGGCGTCCCCTCGATCAACCTCAAGTGCTATGAAGTCGATTTCCAAGTAACCAAGCTGATCCCGCAGGAAACAGCGCAACGCTACCAGATCGTGCCGCTGTCGCGCGTTGGCTCCACGCTGACCATCGCTATGGTGGACCCAACGAACGTATTCGCGATGGACGACATCAAGTTCATGACCGGTTTCAACGTGGAACCGGTGGTTGCGTCCGAGTCGGCGATACGGGAAGCGATCGAAAAGTTCTACGGCGGAGCCAGCGCGGAAGAAGAGCTCGACAAGGTGATGAAGGACCTGGCCGGGCCGGAAGCCGACCTCGAGTTGCAGGGCGAAGAAGAAGAACTCAGCCTCCAGCAGTTGGAAAAGGCGGCCGAAGAAGCTCCGATCATCAAACTGGTGAACCTGGTCCTGACGGACGCGGTCAAGCGCGGCGCCAGCGACATCCACATTGAGCCCTACGAAAAAGACTATCGCGTCCGCTTCCGGATTGACGGCATTTTGCACGAGGTGATGGCGCCGCCTTACAAGCTCAAAGACGCCATCATCAGCCGGGTGAAGATCATGTCCAAGCTGGACATTTCGGAAAAGCGACTGCCGCAGGATGGCCGCATCATGCTGCGCATGATGAAAGACGGGAAGCGGAAAGATCTCGACTTCCGCGTCTCGACCGTGCCGACCCTTTTCGGCGAAAAGATCGTTCTGCGGTTGCTCGACAAGGAAAACCTCCGGCTCGACATGACCAAGCTCGGTTTTGAGCCCGAGTCGCTCGTTCAGTTTGAGAAGGCGATCTTGAAGCCTTACGGCATGGTGTTGGTGACCGGGCCGACGGGATCAGGAAAAACGAACACCCTCTATTCTTCCGTCGCTCGCCTGAATGCGCCGACAACGAACATTCTGACTGCCGAGGACCCGGTCGAATTCCAATTGCACGGTATCAACCAGGTTCAGATGAAAGAACAGATCGGCTTGAATTTTGCCGCCGCGCTGCGCAGCTTTCTCCGGCAGGACCCCAATATCATCCTCGTGGGCGAGATCCGCGATTTTGAGACCGCCGAAATTGCTGTCAAGGCGGCCCTCACCGGCCACCTGGTGCTCTCGACGCTGCACACCAACGACGCCCCTTCCACCATCAGCCGCTTGATGAACATGGGGATTGAGCCGTTCCTGGTTGCCACCTCGGTGAACCTGATCTGCGCGCAGCGACTGGTGCGCCGGATCTGCTTGCAGTGCCGCGAAGAGATCGAGGTACCCAAACATGCTCTCATCGAGGCCGGCTTTTCGCCAGAGGAGGTGAAGACCCTCAAGGTCTTCGCCGGCAAGGGGTGTACCGTCTGCAACGAGACTGGCTACAAAGGCCGCGTTGGGCTTTACGAAGTGATGGAAATTAACGACGAGTTGCGCGAACTCATCCTGGTAGGCGCGTCAGCCATGGAGCTGCGCAAGAAAGCCTTCGAGCAAGGAATGGTCGGGCTGCGAAGGAGCGGCTTGATCAAGATCAAGGATGGCGTCACGACGATGGAGGAGGTTCTCCGAGAATCGGTGCTCTAACCCGGCGCCTTCTCGGTCCAACCCCCGGAGGAGACAAACGATATGGTTTCCCTCGCTGAGCTGCTGAAGATCATGGTTGAAATGGGCGGCACCGACCTGCACATTACCACCAACTCCCCGCCACGGGTGCGCGTGCACGGCAAACTCCGCCCGCTGGATATGCCCCCGCTGACGGCGGCTGAAACCAAGCAACTCGCCTACAGCGTCATGACCGACGCTCAGAAACATCGCTTTGAGGAGCAGCTCGAGCTGGACTTCTCCTTCGGCATCAAAAATCTGGCTCGCTTCCGCGCCAATGTCTTCAACCAGCGAGGCGCCGCCGGGGCCGCTTTTCGCGCGATCCCGTGGGAAATCTGGAGCTTTGAAAAGCTTGGCCTGCCGGCCGTCGTCAAAACCCTCTGCGAAAAGCCACGCGGATTGGTCCTGGTCACCGGCCCCACCGGTTCGGGCAAATCCACCACCCTGGCAGCCATGCTCGACAAGATCAACATCGAGCGCGAAGACCACATGATCACGATTGAAGACCCGATCGAGTTCCTGCACTCGCACAAGAAATGCCTGGTGAATCAGCGCGAGGTGCACTCGGACACCGCCTCCTTCGCCAATGCCTTGCGAGCCGCCTTGCGCGAGGACCCCGACGTCGTCCTGATCGGCGAAATGCGGGATCTCGAAACCATCGAATCGGCGCTGCGCATCGCCGAGACCGGCCACCTGACGCTGGCGACGCTTCACACCAACAGCGCCATCTCAAGCATCAACCGCATCGTGGACGTCTTCCCCTCGCATCAGCAGCCGCAGGTGCGCGCCCAGCTCTCCATGACGCTGGAAGGAATCCTTTCGCAGGCGCTGCTGCCGCGTGGCGACGGTCGCGGCCGGGCGCTCGCCATGGAAGTCCTGATTCCCAACGCCGCCATTCGCAACCTGATTCGCGAGGACAAGATCCACCAGATCTACTCGGCCATGCAGAGCGGCCAGGAGAGATTCGGAATGCAAACCTTCAATCAGTCACTCGCCGACCTCTATTTCAAAAAATTGATCACTCTGGAGATGGCGCTTTCCCGGTCATCCAGCCCGGAAGAGCTGCAGGACATGATCAACCGCGGGGTTGGGCTGGCCCCGACGGCGGGGATGCGCCGTCCGGTGGGGACACACAAGCGATGAAGATTTTTCTGGAAGACAGCGTACGCCCAGGATCACTCGGCCCGCCCCGTACCGTCCGGTACGGGGCCCGCACGGGCAGGAAATGAGCTAGGGAGGAAGTTATGCCAGTCTATACGTATCGGGGAACCAATCGAGCCGGCACGAAGGTGAGCGGCGAGCGAGTGGCCGACAATAAATCGGCACTTGCCGCTATCTTGCGTCGGGAAACGATTACCCCTTCCCGCATTTCGGAAAAGGGAAAGGAGTTTTCGCTGCCTACCATCGGCGCGGGCGTCAGCACCAAAGAGCTGGCGATCTTCACACGCCAGTTTTCGGTGATGATCGACGCTGGCTTGCCGCTGGTGCAATGCCTGGAGATTCTGGCGTCGCAGCAGGAGAACAAAACGTTCCAGCGGATCCTGGCGTCGGTGCGGAGCAGCGTCGAAGGCGGTTCCACGCTTTCGGCTGCCATGCGCCAGCACACGAAAGTGTTTGACGATTTGTTCGTCAACATGGTGGAGGCGGGCGAGGCCGGCGGTATCTTGGACACGATTCTCCAGCGGCTTTCGACTTACATTGAAAAGAACGTGAAACTGAAGCGGGCGGTGAAGTCGGCGCTGATCTATCCGTTTGCCGTGATCAGCATTGCCGGCGGCGTCATCACGTTGCTGCTTTGGAAGGTGGTGCCGATTTTCGCCAAACTCTTCGTGGGTCTGGGCGTGAGCCTGCCGCTTCCCACGCGGGTGGTGATCGGCCTGAGCAATTTTGTCAGCCGCTACGCCGTGCTTGCGATAATCGGCCTGTTCCTGCTGGCCATCGTCGTCCGCCAGTACTACAAGACGCCGAACGGGCGCTTCGCGATTGACTCGCTGCTGCTGCGGCTGCCGCTCATCGGAACGATTCTGCGCAAGATTGCCGTAGCCCGATTCAGCCGCACCCTCGGCACCTTGATCGCCTCCGGCGTGCCGATCCTGGAAGGGCTTGAGATCACCGCGCGCACTTCCGGCAACGCCGTCATTGAACGGGCGATTCTCCAGACGCGCAAGGCGGTCGAAGCCGGCCGCACGCTGGTCGATCCGATGCGCGACTCGGATATCTTCCCTTCGATGGTAACCCAGATGATCGGGGTCGGCGAACAGACCGGCGCCATGGACGCCATGCTCTCCAAGATCGCCGATTTCTTTGAGGAAGAAGTGGACGCGGCTGTGAAAGACCTGCTGACCGCGCTCGAACCGATCATGATCGTTATTCTGGGTGTGATCGTGGGAGGGATCGTGATCTCGATGTATCTGCCGTTGTTCTCGTTGATCTCGAAGCTGTCCGGCTAATGCACCGGGCGCCCCGCCTGCTGGCTCCCGAAGCTTCGGGACAGCCGGCGAGCGGGGCGCTGCCTCCCGCCCCAAGGATGCGAAATGGGAAAGCAGGAAAACATCCGGGAGTGGCTCCTCTGGCTGAGCAAGGTTCGCTTGCTCGTGATCACCTTCCTGGTGGGAATCGAACTGGCCATCAAGAACTTCACCTTGCTCCCTGTTCCGGTGAAGTCTTTCATCACGTTAATCGTCCTTTGGTATTCGCTCGGGCTCTTTTTTGTTCTTCTCCTGAGAATGAACCAGGACATGATGCTGCAGGCATACGTTCAGATCATTTGCGATCTCCTGCTCGTCACCGGCCTGGTTTACGTGACCGGCGGCACCGAGAGTTACTTTATTTCGCTCTACCCGCTCGGCATCCTTGTCGGCGCCGTCGTATTGCCGCGGGCCGGCGCCTTCACGATCGCCGGGCTGGCTTTTGTCTTCCTCGGCGCCACGGTCGAGCTTGCCTACTATGCCTTCATCCCCTCGTTCGCCAGCTTTCGGCCCGAACTCAAAGGCCTCCAGGTGGACATCTTCAGCAATCTGTTTGCGTTCCTGGCAGTGGCCTACCTATCGAGTGAGCTGGTGGAGAAACTCCGCCGGGCGCGCACCGAGTTGACAGACAAGCGCAGCGAACTGGCTGAGTTGCGCGCCTTTCATGAGAATGTGATCAATTCCATGCGCGGGGGTCTCTTGACGGTGGACCTGAGCGGCCGCGTTGGGCTGATCAATCGCGCCGCCCAGGAGATCACCGGCTACTCGCAAGAGTTCGTCCACGGGAAACCGCTCCTCGAATTGTTTCCGTTCTTCGATGGGCCGGTGGCGGCTGGCGAGGAAGGGAAGCGGACCAGGGAAGAAGTGGTCTTTCGCGGCCCGGACGGGCGCGAGAAGTATTTGGGGGTTTCCTTCTCGCCGCTCTATACCCGCGAAGGCCAGCGCCACGGCCACATTTTCAACTTCCAGGACCTGACCGAGCTGAAGCGATTGGAGCAGGAGGTGGCAACGCAGGAGCGGCTGGCCGAACTGGGCCGCATGGCGGCGGCGATTGCCCATGAAGTCCGACAACCGCTGGCGGCCATTTCCGGGGCGGTGAAGGGAATCGCCAAACTGGCCCCCATGGGCGCGGACGAACACCAACTGGTGGAGGTGGTTAACCGCGAATCCCAGCGGCTCGACAAGCTCATCACCGATTTTCTCCACTACTCCCGCGCTCGCAACTATCAGTTCCGGGAGAGCAACTTGATTGAGTTGCTCGACGAGACTTTGACGTTGCTGGACCGGCACCCGGCCAAGAACGGCAAATGTTTGTTCGAGCGCCGCTTCCCCGCCTGGCCGGTCACTCTGCGACTGGACCGGGATAGGATGAAACAGGTGTTTTGGAATCTGGGCAGCAATGCGTTGGGGGCAATGCCGCACGGCGGCAAGCTGGAGGTAAGCGTGGAGCTGCGGCCCAAGTCGGTTCAGGTGAGCTTTCGCGACACGGGCATCGGCATGGACGAAAAGGAAAAGGCAAAGATCTTTGAGCCGTTCCAGTCCTTTTCAGGCGGAACGGGACTGGGGCTGGCCATCGTGTACGAGATTGTCCAGGCCCACAACGGCCGCATCGGGGTGGAATCCCGCCGGGATAAGGGCACGAAATTTACCATCGAGCTTCCCCGGACGGCCTAGGCAGGAACGATGACGAACGAGCGACCCATCATGCCGGCGTTGTTGATCGTCGATGACGAACGCTCGATCTGTGAAGTCCTGGAGGTCACCTTCCGCAACGACGGTTACCGGGTGGAAACCGTGACCAGCGGAGAAGAAGCGAAGAAAAGGCTGCACGCGCGCTTTTGCGACATCATCATCGCGGACATCAAGATGCCGGCCATCAGCGGCCTGGATCTGCTCCGCTACTCCCGCGAGGTCTCGCCCGAAAGCTATTTTATTTTGATTACCGGAGTGCCCACGCTGGAGTCGGCCATCGAGGCCGTGCACTATGGCGCGTACCGATATGTGATCAAGGGTCCGCGGCTCACCGAAGAGGTACAGCAAGCCGTGCAACAGGCCGCCGAGACGATTCGGCTCAGGCGCGAGGCGGCCACCTTGCGCCGCGAAATTCGTCGGCTGACCGGCCTGGACCACATCGTCAGCCAGAGTCCCAAAATGCGGGCCATCTTCGAGATGATCCAAACCGTGGCCCCCACTCCCAGCACCGTTCTCATAAGCGGGGAGAGCGGCACGGGCAAGGAGCTGGTGGCCCGGGCCATTCACCAGAACTCGTCCCGTTCTGACAAACCTTTTGTCTCGATCAATTGCGGGGCTTTTCCGGAGACTCTGCTCGAAAGCGAACTCTTCGGCTATATCCGGGGCGCCTTCACGGACGCAAAGCAAAACAAGCTGGGGCTGTTCCAGTCGGCTGAAGGCGGCACTCTTTTCCTCGATGAGATTGGCGAGATGAGCCTCTCCATGCAGGTTAAACTTCTGCGGGTGCTCCAGGAGCGGCGGGTGAGGCCGCTCGGAAGCACGGACGAAGCCCCGGTGGATGTGCGCATTATTGCCGCCACCAACCACGACCTGGCTCAACTGGTCGCCGAAAAGAGGTTCCGCGAAGACCTCTACTACCGCATCAGTGTCATTCCCATCCAACTCCCTCCTTTGCGGGACCGCGCTGAGGATATTCCGCTGCTGGCGCGCCACTTCCTGCTGCGCTTCCTCGAACAAATGCACAAAGACAAGCCGCGGGCGATTCACCCGGATGCCTTGCAAAGGCTCGAAAACTACCCCTGGCCGGGCAATGTCCGCGAACTCGAGAACACGATCGAGCGCGCCGTCGCCCTGGAGGCGAGTGACGGAATTACCGTGGGAGTCCTGCCCGAGAGGATTCGGGAACCGGGCGAAAAGTCGTCCCGAAGCTTCGGGACGAACGGGCAGGAAGACAAGATCATCCTGCCCCAACAGGGAATCGATTTGCCGACCCATCTCCAGGACCTGGAACGCGGTTATCTGGTTGCTGCGCTTGACCGGGCCGGTGGCGTGGGTACGCGCGCGGCTGAGCTGCTTCACATCTCCTACCGCTCGTTTCGCCATTACGCCAAAAAGTACGGCCTGTAGCGCGGTTCCAGCCTGACCGCCGCCCTTCAAGGTGAAACGTGCTGGGCAGGCGAGCCGGGCGGGTCGGCTAGCTTCCCAGGCCCGCCGATTACCGCCCGAAAAGGACGTTTTTCGTCAGATCGTGCGCCGCAGAATGTCATTTCGACATAGTGCGAACGAAGCATACTGAGGCAGAATCCCCATAAGGCGGTTAGAGTTGACTTAGTACTAAACTGAAATAAAAGGACTTAGCTACCGATGGCACATTCGGAGACGGTTTCTTGGTTCTGGTACTAGCCTTGCATAGGACTAGGACGGTTCCGTCCTCGGAAACTATCGATTTTGAGGGTTCAAGTAGGCAAAGGAGAAAGCATGAAGCAAAAAGGTTTCTCATTGATTGAGTTGCTGATTGTCGTGGCGATCATCTTGATCATCGCGGCAATCGCTATCCCGAACCTGCTTCGCTCGCGCATTGCGGCGAACGAGGCTTCGGCAGTGGGTTCACTTCGCACCATGAATACGGGGATGATAACCTACGCCTCCACCTATCCGGCGACTTCGTTCCCCGATGCGCTGCTCAGCTTGCAACCGGTGGTGGGCGGTGGCAACCCGAACCCGATCCAGGCGGATGTGCTGGACAGCGTGCTGTCCGGTGCAGCGGCGATGCCCGTCATGAAAAGCGGCTTCCAGTTTGCGTATAACCCAGGCGCTGTGACAATTGGGCTACCTCCTACACAACCTCCCGGTCGTGTCACATACGGTATCGACGCCTGGCCCATCAGCCAGAATACCAGTGGTATCCGTGTCTTCGCTACAACCCAGGCGGGCGTGGTCTACGACTGCGGGCCCGGCGGTGCCGCTATTTATGGCGGAACCGGCGCATTGCCTCCGGTCGCTCCCTGCGTGGCCATCCAGTAACCCTAACCGTCATCGTTGGAGGAGACCCGTGGAGGGTCTCCTCCAACTAATTGTTCGCCCGCTGGACGAGATGGCCTGGAACAGTGAAGCGACGGGTGTGAAGATCGAGACGAAGGGGCCATGGGCGGTCCAATCGTTCGGGCAGAAGATCAAGTGGTTGCGCACTCACCTCAGGCCGGACTCGCCATGAAGGTGCAGCCTGGAGGGTTCACGCCGCTGAAGGGCTACTCTGATGGGTTCAGCCTGATCGAATTGTTGCTTGTCGTTGCCATCATTCTGATTATCTCGGCCATGGCCATTCCCAACCTGCTTCGTTCCCGGATCGCGGCCAATGAGTCGGCCACGGTGGCCACAATGCGGCAGATCAACACCGCACTGATGACCTACTCGGTCACCTTTCCGGCGAATGGGTTTCCTAGCAGTCTCGCAAGCATGGCTGCGCCCGGGGGTGGTGGGTCACCCACGGCGAACGCGGCCGACTTGCTCGATCCGGTTTTGTCTCAGGCAAATCCCCAGAAGAGCGGGTATCAGCTTGCCTATGTTGCAGTGGCCGGTGGTGGTGGCGGCGGAGTAGGTGGCATCGGAGCCGGTGCAATGACGCGTTATAGCATTACCGCCGTCCCGCTCGTCCAGAATGCCACCGGCATTCGCAGCTTCTTCACTGACAATACCGGCTTGATTCACGTCTGCGCACCGGGAATGGCCGTTGACGTCAACTGCCCGCCAAGCCAATAATCGCGCGAACAAAATGGTATTCCGGAACAGTTGCATGAAAAGGGGCGAGAATCTAGTTCGTCTCTGCGTAGTCGCGTTTGTCGTTGTGAGTCCCGATGAAACCGGGACGAAGAATCTCAGCGGTGAGATGCTTCATCCCGCCTGCGGCGGGATTCAGCATGACATCACTGGCGCTGGGTGTTGCAAGTTGTGAAACACTTTCTAGAGACTTGGTTTCGGTCCTCCCTCTTGCCTGCGGCCTTGCTGGGCAGCTTTGCATTCCTTCTCTATATCAACGCCACCGGCAACACTTTTGTCTTTGACGACCTGCAACAGCTTGCTGAGAATCCCGCCCTCTCTTCGCAGCGCTGGTCGGATTTCTTCAAACAAGATGTTTGGGCTTTTCTGGGCGGCGGCGAACCTCAGTCCAACGCCTACCGTCCGCTTCCGATGGTCTGCTACGCGGCGCTTGTGCGCTGGGTTGGTCATCAGCCTTTCTACTTTCACCTGCTCAATATTTTTTTGCACGTGCTGAACACCCTGCTGGTCTATGCCCTGGTCCGCGGGCTTGTCCCGATAGAATCGGGGCTGGCCCCAACTCCTCGCACCCATGCAAATCATGGCGGGAAAGGCCTGG
>DATBWB010000167.1 GCA_036514995.1 Candidatus Acidiferrales bacterium | reverse complement strand
ACCGGCCGTAAGTACGCCGAGAAGGGCGAATATAAGGCAGCAGTGATTCAGTTCCGCAGGGCGATTCAAATAGATCCAAAATTTGCCAATGCCCATTACCAACTGGCCCTGGTGTATGGCCGGTTGCGAGACTGGCGCAACGCCTACCAAGAGTTGGACGAGACGGTTCGCCTGGACCCTAATAATTTTGATGCTCAGGTCGATCTGGCGAGCTTCCTGCTTGCTGCCGGAAAATATGACGAAGCTCAGGAAAAGGCGGAATTAGTTCTTGGGGCAAATCCCAACCATGTGGCCGCCCGCGTTTTGCTGGGCATGAAGTATGCCGCCACTCGCGACATCCCGAGCGCTGTTCGGGAGCTCGAGAAGGCCATTGAGCTCGATCCGAGTCGGATTCAGAACTATCTCGCCCTGGGCGCAACCCATTTGTCCGCTGGGAACAAGGCCGAGGCCGAAGCCACCTTCAAGAAAGCGATAAAGACAGATCCGAAGTCTTTGCGGGCGCGGCTGGTGCTCGCCAGCTTCTATTTTTTGGAGAAGCGCATGGCCGAGGCTGAAGAGCAGACGCGGGCCGCGATCGAAGCGGATCCAAAGGCCACGCTTCCGCGTCTCTATTTGGGTCAGTTGTACGCAGCGAGCGGAAAAAGCACGGACGCCGAAAAAGTGTTCGCGGAGCTTAAGCAATTAGCGCCCGACGATCCCCGGTCCTACCGCGCCCTGGGGCTTTTCTACTGGATCAACGGTCAGAGGGAAAAGGCGGTTGCCGAATTCAAGATGCTTCTCGATTCCAAGCCCAAAGATATGGACACCAAGAAGTATTTGATCGAGCTACAGTTCGAGTTGCAGCGGATGGAGGAAGCCAACCGACTCAATCAAGAAATACTTAAAGCAAGTCCCAACGATGCGGAAGGCCTTTTGTTTAATGGCCGAATCCTCCTCGCCCAGGGCAAAGCACGAGAGGCCGTGAACGAAATTCAAAAAGGGCTGACCGGAGAGCCCAATTCGCCCGCCGGATATCACTTTCTTGGCGTGGCCCAGAATGCCATGGGCAACTTCGCGCTGGCCAAGTCGGCTTGGCTGCGCGCGCTGGAGTTGCGACCCCGCATGCCCCAGGCGCTTCTCGGTGTGGCAGAGGTGAGTCTGAAGAGCGGCGACCCCGAGTCAGCTCTGAAATACGCCGACGAGGCCCTCAAGATCGAGCCGGCCTTAGTCGGCGCGCATGTCATCCGCGCCAACGTGTTTCTTGTGAAGGGCGACCTGAAACAAGCGGAAATAGCGCTTCAACCTGCCCTGGAAAGCGACCCCACTTCCCCCCCGGCTCTCGCCACGTTGATGAGCATTTATCTGGGTCAGAATAAGGCGGGAAAAGCGGCGCAACGATTGTCGGCCCTCGTCCAGCAGTATCCGCAAAAGGCTGCTTTGCACCTGTTGCTCGGCTCGGTCTATTTCCAGTTGAAGGATTTCGAGAAGGCTGAAGCCAGTTTGCGGAAGACGATTGAGCTGGAACCTAATAGCTCGGACGCTCACAGCCTGCTAAGCCGGATTTACTCCCTGCAGGGCTCGACCGAAAAGGCCAAACAGGAGGCTCAGGCCGCTATCGACGCGAATCCCAAGGCGACAGGGTATTACGTTCTTTTGGCGAATATGTACGAGGCTGAAGGCAACTGGGAGCAAGCACAAAAGATTTACGAAAAAGCCCACGGGATAGATCCCGAAGCCCCCATCGTGGCGAACAATCTTGCCTTCTTGTACCTTGAGCACGGGGGCAATTTAGATCTAGCCCTTTCCTTGGCTCAAAAAGCGAGGGAAAAAATGCCGGACTCCCCCGCTACAGCGGACACGCTCGGTTGGGCCCACTATAAAAAGGGTTCGTATAAATCGGCCATCGGCTACTTTGACGAGTCCCTTAAGAAAGCTCCCGACAACCCAACTTACCATTACCACCTCGGCCTGGCCTACGTGGCCGATGGCCAGGTCAACGAGGGCAAACAATCTCTCAAGAAAGCGCTCAGCCTTAATCCAGGTTTCGCGTACGCGGCGAGCGCCCGGCAGGCCCTGGAGAATCTCCCTTAGGCGGAAATGAGATTCCTGCTCAGGCTGCCTGGACATTTCCGGCCGGACACTCTTCGAAGTGGTGGCGGTTGTTTTCAAGCCGCCAGTACTCTTGGTTTTGAACTTTCCAGAGACAGCGGCCGAGCTCAGTAAAGCGCCACTCCCGCCCCTCCTGTTTCGTATTCCGCTCCCAATGCAGAAACTCAGCGATCTTCGCCAGTAGGAACAGCGTCCGGCAGCGGAGCGTGCGTTCGTCCTGAGCACGCCAGAAGAGGTAAGAGACCGCGGCATAGAACCGGCTGCCCACGAGTGGCTACAGCGTCAGATATTCCGCGACCGAGACGCGCAGCGAGTTGTGACGCAAAATTTGAAACAGTAACCGCAGGACGGAATCTTTCCACTGGGGCAACCAAGCTACGAGACCGATCACCGCAAACAGCAAGAGTCCAGGCTCAAGCTTGGAGCGCGCTCGAGACCACGTCCACGACGCGCTCGATCTGAGTCACCGTCAATTCGGGATACATCGGGAGGGACAAGACTTCGGCAGCGGCGCGCTCGGTTTCGGGCAGATCGCCTGGCTGGTGCTGAAGTGAAGCATAGATTGGCTGCAAGTGGACGGGAGTGGGATAGTAAACCGTACTGGCGATGCCTTGATCCGCCAAAACTTTCTGTACACGATCGCGGTGGGGCACGCGGATAGTGTATTGATGGAAGACATGCTCGCCCCACGGGGCCACCTTCGGCACCACCACTCCCGGCAGACGGTTGAGAAGCGCATCATAATGCGCTGCGTTCGCCCGGCGTCCGGCATTCCACGCATCAAGGTGCCGCAACTTCACCCGTAGAATTGCTGCCTGAATTTCGTCGAGGCGGCTGTTCCAGCCCTGCTCTTCGCTGAAGTATCTCTTTGTGCTGCCGTGGTTGCGAAGCGAACGCAGGTGTCGGCAGAGCTCCTCTGAATCCGTGACAATCATGCCGCCATCACCGTACGCACCCAGATTTTTGCTGGGATAGAAGCTGATGCAGCCCGCGTCGCCCAGGCTCGCGGTCTTCTTTCCCTTGTAGGTGGCCCCGATCGCGTGGGCGTTGTCTTCGATGACCTTCAGGTTGTGCTGGTGAGCGAGTTCGAGGATCGGATCCATATCCGCCGGCTGCCCGTAAAGGTGAACCGGGATGACGGCCCTCGTCCGAGGAGTAATCTTGGCGGCGATTTTTGCCGGATTGATGCAGAACGTCTCAGGCTGGATATCGACAAATACCGGCGTTGCCCCCAGCAAGCTGACCGAGTCGGCGGTGGCGATGAAACTGAAGGAGGGCACAATCACCTCATCGCCTGGGCCAATCCCGCATGCCCGCAGCGCCAAGATCAGCGCATCGGTGCCGGAAGCCACGCCCACCGCGAATCGCCGGCCGCAGTAGCGAGCGATCTCCTCCTCCAATGCTTGCACTTGCGGTCCGAGAATAAAGTGCTGGGAATCGAGCACGGCCTCGATAGCGGCGCGGATCTGCTCCCGGATGGTGGCGTACTGCGCGCGGAGATCGACCATCGGGATGGGGTTTTGGGTCTTGTTGGTCAATGAGCTTGGGTCCATTCCACCGGCTTCATTTGCTTTGGGGCAGAAGCCTGAATAGACGAAACATCAGACAATTGCAAGGCCAATCCACTCCCTGAGGCCTTTCCTCGGGCGAGGGAAGCTGACCGTGGAAAGGGAACGAAGAGACGGCCACATCTGTGGTTTGCGCCCGCAATGGCGGGATGGAACCACAATTCGCGATGGAAAGAACTGCTTCACGCGCCCTGGGGAGAGTGATCGGCCCGGCAGAACAATCTTGCCCAAACTGGAAGCAGAAAGGTGTTCTTGAAAGACTCGAAATCTAGTCCTGAGTCGCGAGGGTTGCGTCGGCGGGCTGCCTTCGGTGGTCCCCTCCCTGGATGTCACGAATCTTGTAAAGCAGAGCGCGATAGCTGATTTGAAGAAGCCGGGCTGCCTGTTTGCGGTTCCAACGGGTGGCTTTCAGTGTCCTCAGGATCAGAAAGCGTTCTGCTAGCTGAGAGGCTTGTTGACTGAACTTCTTCAGAGAGATGGGTTGCGTCGCGGGCAGCGAAGGCACGAAAGCAGCCGGATGAGGGTGCTGCAAAGTTGCCCCATGCAGCTCGTCCGATCCCCCGGTTATCTCTTGTTCCTTCAGAATCTCTTCCGTGACTTCTTCCGAACCAAGCAGGACGTAACGTTTGACGTAGTTTTCCAATTCACGAATATTGCCGGGCCAGCTATGCAAACAGAGCCGTTCAAAAAGAAATTTGGAGGGAGACCGCAGGGGTCGGCCGAACTTGGCGGAGTATTT